>DATGOF010000643.1:0-5772 GCA_035306285.1 Acidobacteriota bacterium
TACCGCTGCAAGGTTCGGAGTCATTCCCCCTGGATTACAGAGATTGCAGATATCCAGGAAGACAAGCAGCGGGAATGGACAGGTGCCAAGGAGCGAACGAGCCTTATTCGACTGTCTCCAGAGGCGCCTTCAGGAACCAAAATCCCTGTGATTCTGGACAATGAGACCTGGAGTTTCTACTACACGCCGGATGTGCGATACGGAAAGGAAAAGCTGTATCAGGCTTTCCAGCGCCACCGACATCATCTCCATCGGCTGGAAATCACGGTGGAGTGAAAAGTTCCCCGGAGCGATGGGATGAGAGGGCGCACAAGAAAGGCTGAAAAATGGAAAGCCCCGGCAGCGCATTGCTGCCGGGGCTGTTTTCTTACGTGGCGAAAGCTTCCGCCTGCTACCAGTTCAATCGGACCGAAAGCTGAATTGTCCGGGGTTCGTTGTCCTGCTGGCTCAGATCCTGTAATCCGGTCGTTGAATTCGGGGCAAGGTCCAGCGGATGGTTGAATACATTGAAGAAATCCGCCGTCACCCGCAGGTTCACTGTCTCCGAGAAGTAGAAGTGTTTGAACAACGAAAAGTCCAGATTCCAGGCTCCCGGACCTCTGAAAAAGGCACGACGATCAGGATTGTAAAGGTCTCCGATCGGGGTCAAACGGACCGTTCCATCGGCCAGCTGCTGCTCCACAAGATTATCGGCATTCGGGCCGAGCTGACGCACAACTCGCTGAGTCGGATCCGGATTGACCAACTCGAGGAGATTACCACCCGTCACATCAGTCGCCTGCGTCGGGTCGAAATCGCCCCGGAACCATAGTCTCTGGCGACGACCAAAGATCGTCATCTCAACTCTCTGGTCGGCATCCAGTGTCGGATCACCAAATTGATAGCGCGCTGGATTGACGCTGCTCCAGAGGCCACTTCGCCAATCCCCGATCGCGGCGACCTGCCATCCACCAATGATCTGGTTGAGGAAACCGGGAACATCCCCTCCCCACCGCTGGCCGCGTCCAAACGGAAGGTCAACGATGGCGTTATAACGGATGCGATGCGCCGGTATTTCCGTGGAGTTGAAGTAAATCAACTTCAAGAGGTCCTCGTAACTCATATCTGGCGCACCCATGACCTGGATGCTTTCAGGCACCTGGCGGTTGCCACTGGTACTGTTAATGCTGGAATTGCCGCTGGTGAAGCCTCCCACATCGGTCGTCGTCAACGAGCGCGTGAAAACATAGAACCACTGAAAGGCGATTCCGTCTGAATATTTTTTCTCGACTTCGACCTGAGCTGAGTGAGTATTGGAATATCCCGTCTTGCTCAGAAAGAACACATTCCAGTTGGGGTTCTCCCTTAGCAACATGTCGCGGTTACCGGTCGGAGCCAGTCCCGTTCGCGCCACGTAATTGTACTCCGCTTCTCTGGAGTTGATCGAATTCCGCTGCTCGAGAGCGCTGCCGTGATTTCCGAGATAGCTGACCCGGACCGCAGTATCTCGAAAAATCTCATGTTCCAGTGTGACGTTCCAGGCCTGCGATCGGGCATCTCGCCAGTTTCGTCCATCCCACATCGTCGCCTGTTGAGCACTATCCGGGAGCGTTACGATTCCCTCAACATTGACGTCTGCCTGCCCGATGTAGTGCTGGGGACCCGGGGCATTTCGAAGCGTCCAGTTCCCGGAACCGTCGGTGAAGTTGGGTTCGTTTGTAAAACGAAGATTCAGAGGCGGATTTATTCGTGACGACTGCAGTATCTGTGACAGAGGCATCGTCCAGAAGTACTCGCCGTAACTTCCGCGCAGGACGGTTCGATCACCCAGACGATAAGCGAGGCCCACTCGGGGACCGAAATTGTTGTTGTCGGCACGGAAGAGATTACTGGGATAACCAACCGCATCGGCTGTTGTATAAGTCAATCCACGAGCTGCCCAGGAGTCAAGGACGGATCTCGGGATACCGGAAAGACCATAAATGTCATGTCCATTCGGTGTCATGACCTCAAATCGATCGTACAACGTGTTGACATCAATGGTCACAAGCCGGTTCTGAGCTTCAGAATAAGGAGTCCATTTGTCCCATCGCAGGCCAAGCTGCAGGGTCAACCTGGGGGTAACCTTCCATTTGTCCATCACGTAAAGGCCGATCTCCGACTGTCGGAAATAGAAGAACCCTCGATTGAATTGATTGGACAGGTAAGTGGGCAGTCCCAACAACAACGAGGCAAAACCGTTACCGGTTCTGGAAACAGCCTGGTCACCTATTGGGTCATACTGAGCAGTCCAGGTATCTCCCCAAGTATGAGAACCCTGGGCCTGTTGTAACTCCCGAATGTTGTTGTATTCGCGCCGGAACTTCCCACCGAATTGGATCGTATGATTGCCACTAATCCAGGTGACGTTGTCTTCTACGGTAGCCGCGGTCAGAGCCTGGTCGTGACGATTGTCGCCGTCCCAGTAGGCCCACGGATAAGAGCCAGAAGCATAGAGGGTCGGCCAACCCGTTTGCCCGAAGGGGTTGGGCAGCCCAAGCTGGTCGGCAAAGGGAAACGGATCAGCCAGCGTTCCCTGGCCGTGGTTGGAGCGATTGACTCCGACTAACAACTCATTCAAAAACGTGGGACTAAATGTATGGGTATAGTTAGTGGTGACATTGTTGATGATGGTATCTTGGCGGCTCGTTCCGAGTCCCGCGGAAGCGTCGATCGGATTACCAAAAACACCGCCTTCCGTCCGGGCGGCACGTGTACTGCGTGTCCAGCGGACTGACAGATTATCCGCCGCACCGATCACCTTGTCGAATTTGAACGTAGAACTGTTCGTGTCAGTTGTGACCGGATAAACAGTTTCAAGGTTATTCGAAATGACCGGATTCAAGTTATTGGTCGGCCTGGCTGTCAACGCCTGCATCGCCCGGGCAAAGGGATGGATTCGCTCCTGGGGAATGATGTTATTTGGAAAAGGCTGCCTCAACCCGTTCTCATCGGTCGTCAAAGGATCATAGATGGTTGTGAGGTTCCCGTTCTCATCGACCAGATTGCTCAGGTCACCATTCCACATGGCATCCGTGGGGACGGCGCTGATTGTGACCCTATCCTGCCTCTGCCTTAAACCCTCATAGGAGAAGAACCAGAAGGTACTGTCTCGACCATCGTAAAAATCGCCCAGCCAGACCGGACCACCTGCACTCACACCAAACTCGTTTCGGATCAGCTTTGCCGCATCCCCACCGGTCTCTTCTCGGCGGCGGGCCCGGAGGTTGGCCCCATTGTTTCGATGGGTTTCAAAGATACTGCCGTGAAATTCATTGGTTCCGCTGCGAGTCACCAGCGTAACCGTAGAAGGACGCGAATACCGTGCATCGGATCCAACCGTCTCAATTCGAAATTCCTGTACCGTGTCAAGACCCGGTCGAACTCGTGCAGCCCCTCCACCAAAGCGGTCCACAATCGACATACCGTCGATCGAAATCTCCAGTGATCCCACTTTCTGACCGATTACGCGGGCGTTTCCTCCTCCCTCAACACCAGGAGTGAGGTTAAAGAGGTTAGTGATGTCACGCCCGTTAAGAGGCAGTTGCTGGATCCGCTGGAAATCCTTGACGTCTGAAACTTCCATGGCTTCCATACTGATCACCGGAGCTGCTCCCACAACATCAATCGTTGTGGAGAGCTCTCCCACCTGCAGCTGGGGATCAATGACTACGGTCTGTCCGGCCTGAACCTCGAAATTCGTCGTCCAGGTATTGAAGCCTGGGAGTTGAACCGTCATCTGGTAGTTCCCTATTGAGACGCTTCCAATATGATAGATTCCGGCGTCATTGGTCACGGCACGACGGGAGACATTGGTATCCAGGTTGACGATCACGACCTCAACCCCAGGGACAACTCCCTGATTGGCATCGGTCACCGTTCCGCGAACGACACCTGTCCCGGTCTGTCCCCAGATCGGTAAAGACACCAAGACAGTGAGAGGCAGAAACAATAAAAACCGCTTTAGAGTTTGTAGCATCCCTATCTCCTCCTAAGGGTCGTAGTCACCTTTTCGCACATGAACACGCTACACGAGCACGGGGAACAGTTTATCGCTGCAAGAGCCGGTACTGGACTGGGAACAATCAGAAACCGGGTACCAGTTTCCAAAAGCTTCCTACCCCCTCTCAACGGATTCAGGCTTCCAGACACAGCACAACACTTCTACTGGAGCCTTAAAAGCTGACTCGACGTTAGTAGCACAGGCCCATCAGTGGAGTCAATCAATATGTTGATGTTGCTATTCCTTTGACCCAGGTACTCGTATGCGAACTTCCTGATTCACGGCAACACCTTCAACAACTTGAGGCAACCCACCCGGCCAGTGCACAACAATCCGCTCGATCTGCTCGGCCTGCCCTACCCCGAAGTGAAGCCGGGCGTCCCCTGCAGATAGATAGCTGCCACCGCTGCCAGCGTGTTGAAACTGTCGGATTCCTCCACTTTCGACTTCCACCAAGGCCCCAAAGCCCAGCAAATTGATGTCACGCCCCTCCAGGAGAATGCGGATCCAGTTGTTTCGCCTGGCAGCCGTGTTCTTAAGAATCAATGGAAAATCATTGAGATTGGAGACGACCAGATCCAGCACACCGTCATTGTCCAGATCTCCCACAGCCAGTCCCCTTGAAGCGTAACGGCGCTGGAAAGGAGGCCCCGCCACTTTCGAGACATCGTCGAACTTATTTCGACCGCGGTTGCGAAACAGGAGCAGAGGCTGCTTATATTGAATGTGGCCGTAGTACATCTCGACAGTGTCCATCACGTGCCCGTTGGCCATAAAAATGTCCTTCAGACCATCATTGTCAAAATCGAAAAAGCGCACGCCCCAGCCCGCCAGCAAGAACGTAGAGTCGAGGCCCGAATCGAGACTGCGATCGGTGAAGGTTCCATCTCCGTTGTTCCGATAGAGCATATACATCTCGTCAGAGAGAGCAGTGACCACCAGATCCGGCCAGCCATCATTGTCATAATCTTGAAAATCCACCCCCATCCCGGCAAATGGTTTCCCGTCGCTGGTAAGTGCCACGCCTGCTAAAAGCCCAACTTCCGTGAAGGTGCCGTCCCCGTTGTTCTCGAAAAGAAAACTCGCCACGGAATCGTTCGCCACATAGATATCACTCCAACCATCTCGGTTGTAGTCTGCGACCGCCACTCCGAGTCCTTTACCTGCTGGGAGGGCGATCCCCGCCATTTCCGAGACATCGGTGAACGTGCCGTCTCCGTTGTTCCGGTAGAGGAGATCAGGAACACCCTGGAATTCATCGGGATGACAGTAAGAGCGGTACCCGGGGAGGCGATTACCACAATAAGGATTGGTCTCAAAGCTCCAGTCAACATATCGAACGACATAAAGATCGAGATGGCCGTCTCGGTTGTAGTCAACAAAGATAGCGCTCACCGACCAGAGCCCACCTTCAACACCGGCCTGCGCTGTCACGTCGGTAAAGGTACCGTCTCCGTTATTCCGGTAAAGTTGATTCCTGCCAAAACCGGTAATGTACAGGTCCAAATCGCCGTCATTGTCATAGTCACCCGTCGCGACACCCATCCGATAGCCGGAACCCTGAAGGCCCGCTTCGCGAGTCACATCTTCGAATGTACCGTCACTCCGATTCCGATAAAGTCGATCCGCGAACACACCTTCTTTGGAAGTGAAGAGATCGTCGACCTTGGACACGTTGCTTAAATCGGCACCGTTCAGTAACAGAATATCCAGCCATCCGTCCAGATCATAATCAAAGACCGCAACGCCTC
>DATGOF010000644.1:0-2123 GCA_035306285.1 Acidobacteriota bacterium
GTCATCGAACGGGGACGGCAGGGACTCAAAAAAGGCACAGGTAAAGGAGACCAAGAAAGAGAGGAACAGCAAGATGGGCCAAGAACCCTGTGGGCCATCTAGATTCCAGAGGAGGAGTATCCAGGCGGCTAGTCCTCCGGCAATTCCGAAGCCGAGCAGTCCGACAAGTGTCTTCTGAGGATTATATGGTAGCGGCCGCCGACCATAGCGGCGGCCTAGCAAATTCGAAACGGAATCACCGGCAGCCAGGATGCCCCAGGTCGCCGCAGCCAGATAGAGCTTGTCATGGAAAACCAGAATCAAACCCAGCACGGATAAGGCATAGGTGAGCTTGCCGGTTGAGAAGCCTCGCTGCCGTTCCTCGGCTCGAGTCGTCACCAATCGAGGAGAGATCAGCACGGCATATAAGATGGCCAGCAACGCCATCAAAAGAATGGTTGAAAATTCCATGAAGGGTAAAAGGAAGGCGAAACCCACTGGGAGAAAATGCTCCAGCTGACGCAGGTCTTCTAATCGATCAGCTCTCTGCTCATCCATTTCCAGGTTGCTTCCAGTCCGTCCTCAAGTGAACGAGGTGAATATCCCAAAATCGTCTCTGCTTTTTGAGAGGAGAGTCTCCAATCACAAACAAAAAATCGCGAGGTAGACGGCAGAACCAAGGGAGGAGTATGCCGCAACCGGCTTTGGAGGTCTTCGAGGTAACTACTCAACAAGAAAAGGGTTTGGGGGATAGGCAGAATAAGCATGCGGCGTCCCGACACCTTACGGAATGTCTCTGCCAATTCTCTTAAATCTCGATTATCCCCTCCCAGAACGAAGTCCTCACCTGCTCCCCTCGACAGGTGAAGCACCAGCCCCTCGACCACGTCATCGATGAAGACAAAATTCCAGACTGGTCTCCCCATAGCCGGGAGGGCGGCCAGGCGAGTACAATACCAGCGACGCAGCAGATAAGTCAGGATATTGCCCTCTGTTAGGGGACCGGGTCCGTAAATCACGCCTGGATAAACGATATCGAGAGGGATTCGTTGCTTCCACTCTCGGGCGACTTGGAGACCTTCATATTTCGTACGGTCGTAGTCATGAAAGAAGCTGTACCTGATGGGGAGGGATGTTTCATTGTGAGGTACGTTTCGACTGGGCCCGAAAACGGTAAAAGAAGAGAGGTAGATTGTTCGCTCGACCTGACTGGCTTCGCACTCTTCGAAAACGTTCTGGAGGCTCCTTACGTTGATTTCCCGAAACTTGTTGTCAGGCCGGGACTGGACCAGCGCCGCCAAATGGAAGACCACGTTGCAGGATCGAAAGGCATCCTTCAAGGCCGCCTTCCGTGTAATATCGTACCCATTGCTCCGAGACAGAATGCGTACGTCGTGGCCCAGGTCCCGCAGATTCCCGGCTAACCTGGAACCGAGATATCCGGTGCCTCCTGTCACCGCTATTCTCATAGGCGAGTCACCTTCCCTCTCTTGAGCGGTTCATTTGAAGGCGAGAGGCTCTCCATCGATAGAGTCCGGAATTGTGACATCGAAGAGCTGAAACAGAGTTGGTGCCAGATCGACAATTGAAGGGGCAGGAGTGGCTACTTGACGATTGGACAGAAGAAATCCTGCGGTGTTGGTAAAGTCTGAAGCGCAGTGATCGCCGCTCCACTTCTTCATGTTGGCAACGACGATATCCTCGGGGACGGCTCCAAGGGATGTTTGCCACGAGGTGCGATAGCCGGGACGAAAGGTTAGCTGAATGTCTCCGGCGTGATCAACTGCATCTCCTTCGTAGATCTCATCACGAAAATAAGCATTCTGGAGTACTGGCCGGCCTGTATCGGGGTCCTGAAACTCGATGATTTGCTCGCGAATTTCATGGATCAGCTTCTGGTAGTCATCACCCGGCTCAACAATTCCCTGACCCTCCCTGCCTTTGAGGTTGATATAAATATGTCCAAGGCCCAGGGCGTAAGCGCTTGAACGAGACCAATCCACATTTGGGAAAAAGCTGCCTCCGCTGAACATGTCGTCGAGTCGGCGCTCTTCCTGATCTGGATTAGAACTCTTCAGCACGAGGTAGCCGTTCCTGGCAAGCCATGTGTTGGTGTTGAATTCCCGCCGCCAGCTGTGAAATCC
>DATGOF010000645.1:0-8368 GCA_035306285.1 Acidobacteriota bacterium
GAGCGCGAACTGCATGATTCGAGGATCCCCGGCACTGGTGATCCTTCCAAAGTTGCCCGAGGTCATGTTTGTGTTGGGGTTTCCAAAGTTGGGTCGGTTGAGAGCATTAAACATCTCCCAGCGGAACTGGAAGTTGACCTCTTCGGTGAGCGGGAATCGCTTCATCAGAGCCATATCCAGAACGGCGTCACCTGGTCCGCGCAGAAAATTCCTGGGAGAGTTCCCAAAAGTCCCTTCAGCGTTTTGAGCGAAAGCAGCCCGGTTGAAGTATTCGATGATCAACTCGGCCCTCGGACGCCCGGTGTCTAGATGGGGGTCACCTACTAGATCGGCACGATTTGCGCCCATTCCGGCCAGAGCATTGTCCCGGCCCGAGGAGACTCCAAAGGGAGCTCCGCTTTGCAATCGCAATACTCCCGAGGTTTCCCAACCGCCGAATATTCCTCGAACCAGTCCGGAATACCCCTGCATTCGCGGCAGGGTCCAGACATATGAGGCCACAAAGCTATGAGGCCTGTCATAATCGGAGAGCCCACGGTTGTTCCGCCTCGATGTGGGATCCGCAACGCTTTCGGCACCCGGTGCCGGGTCGCCCGAGAACTCGTCGATCATCTTGGACCAGGTGTAGTCCGCCTTGATGGACAGCGTAGGCGATCGGCGGTCGATACTGATGTTCAAACCATGGTAGCTCGAAGTGCTGTCGGCAGTGACCTCGTAAACCTGGACGAACTGTTGTAAGGGTCGACGTTCCTGAATATTGGCGACGGTTGCCCCCGGCGCATACCGCGCGTAGTTGATATTGGTTGGGTATGCCAGCTGGCGCCCCAGGTTACCTACGTAGCTGGTACGCAGCACGGTATCCGCGAAGAGTTCTCGTTCGATAGTCAGGTTGTAACCCCACATGTAGGCGGGCACGAAATCTTCCGCGAACGAGCCCACCACTCCGATGGGCGGGAAGAAAGCCACATCCCGGGGTGGCTCGAAAGGAGCGTAGAATTCCGGGAACGGGTTGACCGTGCCTGCATAAGGATCGTCCAGCTTAACTCCGTATCGCTCCTCCTGAGGACTGAACGGTGCGCCATTGACGAAACGGTTGTACTGGTGCGTACTGAGGGGATACCAGAACATCCCGATTCCTCCCCGCAACACCGTTTTCTCGTCCGGGAGCCTCCAGGCCGCGCCAGTCCTTGGTGAAAAGCTCTTATAGTAGCCGTCGAAACCGCCTTCAGGACAGCCGGGATCGCCTCCCAGAAGGTATCCCGGAGGAGCATTCGGAAATCGAGTCGATTGACGGCCGAGGCGGACACACTGGACCCTTCCCAGGGAATCGGTGAAGGGAATCGTAGGATCCCAACGGAGACCCAGGTTAAGAGTGACGCGATCGCTCACGCGCCAGTCATCGTTCACGTACAAACCCATACGCCAACCGGTAAGATCCTTGTACTCACCTCCTCCCTGGAGAAAGCTATAAGCCTCCCCCAGCATGAAATCTGCCAGAGCATTTCCAGATGCATAACCGTTGAAGCTGAATATGCCTTGGGTTCTGAAATGGTTGTTGATCACATTGGTACTGCGAATGGCCTCGCCGCCGAATTTCAAGTGATGGTCGCCGAGAATCCAACTGACTTTATCGGCGAAATGCCAGTCATCGTCAGCAATCTGGTAGGTGTGCGAGCCTTCAATTGAGAAGTAGCCGCTGATAGACATGCTGACGGTGGCCGGGTCCTTCACTGCAATGTTCTTGACGCCGGCGGTCTGGTAGTTGATTGGCAGGTTCTCTTCCCAGACACTGTCGCGATCACGTACGCGGTAGCCCACCGTCGCTTCATTGATCACGTTGGGCGATGCGGTGAACTGGTGGGTCGCTGAGAAGTGCCGATACGGCTGGCTGTTCTTCCTGTTTAGACCCTTAGCCAGGTCAGTGGGGTCAAGATACCAGGGAGAAGTGTCTTCATACCAGAAGAGAGAACCGGACAAACGCTGACGCTCTTGGATGAAGTCCACCTTGGCGGTGTATTCGTGGACGTCATTCTTGTTGGGCAGACCATAGAACCTCTCCCCGTTGGGGGATGTCGGGACCGGCACGTACTCCAGGAACGCCAGGGCGACCGGATTCAGGCGATCGGCGGGGATCTGATTGTTAGGGAAGGGCTGGCCGGTCAATGGATCATTGATTGGACTGCCTAGATCAGAGAAATCGCCCTGCCGCTGCGCGGCCGTGGGCAGGAACTGGCGACTGAGGCCCGGATCGCTGCGAAGCGTCGTGAGTTGATAAGACCCGAAAATGAACAGCTTGTCCTTGATGATTGGGCCACCAAGGGTCCCTCCAGCCTGATTTCGTTTCAGGGAATCTCGTCTTGGCGCAAAGAAATTACGAGCGTTGAAGGATGCATTGCGCACATACCAGAAGGCCGACCCGTGCCAGTCGTTGGTGCCCGATCGGGTAATCACGTTAACTACACCTCCGGTGGCATTGGCATACTCGGCACTGAAGTTGTTGACCTGGATGCTGAATTCCTGTACCACGTCTGGATTCGGAAAGCGGCCACTGTAGTTGCGGTAGGAGTTGGTGTTGTAGCCACCGTCCAGGGTGTAGTAAACACCTCCCCGGCGGGCACCGCCAATAGAGTAGGCAACTCCTTCACTGCCGGCGTCGGCGACCCGGACTGCGGCAGACTGCAGGCCGACAAGATCGGTCATGTTACGACCCTGCAGCGGAAGGTTGGCCATCCGCTCGCGATCGACCGTTCCTCTAAGAGTCGCCGTCTGAGCCTCCAACAACGGGGCTGCACCAAGCACCGTCACATTATCGGCCAACTCTCCAATTTCGAGGACAATGTCGAGAGTTGGCTGGTCATTCACCTGGAGTCTGATCCCTTCTCGCAGATAGCGGCGAAATCCCGGCATCTCCGCTTCAATCCGATACTCGCCGACCGGTAGTGAAATCAAACGATAACCGCCCACGTCATTGGTTATGGCTTCAGATGAGAAACCCGTGTCGATATTGGTGGCCCGCACCGTTACTCCCGGAATGGCACCCCCCGATTGATCTTTGACGGTCCCGACGATGCTAGCGGTCTGTTGAGACCAAACAGGGACCATGGGCGATAAAAAAATAAATAATCCAATTCCCCATAATAAGACCCGTTTTATGAATGTACGCTTCATCTTCTCGCCCTTCTGCCGTGGATTTGAATGCTGAACCTGCATGACGAACTATATTTGATATGCTCCCACACTATATTTACTCGCACTGAACCGAAGTAATAGATTTACCTGTGACCCGCTCATGGACTGCGGCAATTTGCCAGGGTAAGTAGTAATTGAAAGAGGTTTAAAGGCACAAAAGTACTTCCGACTCTGGTCAAGAGAAAAGCAAGAGTCACTAGATTAAAAAGGATAGCCATAATGTTCCGGGTAAGACCCTTGACTACCACCTAAACTGATCTTTCGATGACTGACGAACGATGCGCGCAACACCGAGAAAAAGTGAGTCCCTGAACCACTTAGTGATAAAGACTATGAAACGACCATCTCAACGGTATTAGTTTGGTACTTGGCCCGCCTGATAACGTGTAGAGGGACGCTCGAAAGGCTGATGGTCCGGATGGAATTTCGGGTGGTCTGCTTCTCGTTAGCTTTCTAAGATGCCCTTGCATCGACTTCCTCCTCGTTTCGCGACCTTGCCTAGCGGGGGCCCCTTCCACAAAGGCAGTCGAATTCATGAATCAGGACATTAGAAACTCTTATGCAAGATAAGATGCTTTCGATATTGCTTTTTTATACTCAGGGTTTTATGTCACAGCGATTCAGCCATGTCAATTATTTTCGATTGTCTGTCTCACTCAGAGGAACACCTGTTGTTGTCTCTTCCACACAACACCTCGGCCAAATCCTTTGTGATGTCTTTAAATTCTTGCGGATGATCTCACTCGTACTCTGTTCAGGGGTGTGCCGCGCTCAATTGAAGCCGTGTCCCCCAGGGATCTGCTACGGTCCATTCGCCCGATTGGTCCTCAGGTGAGTAGCCGGCTGCCTGAAGCCGGGAGTGAACGGCGAGTCGAGCGTCCTCACTGGGCAGGATCAGCTCCCACTTAAGCAACCGTGCCTCGTCTTCAGCGGCGGATGGTCCAGGCGACCAGATGTTGGTACCGAGGTGATGGTGGTAGCCGCCGGCGGAGAAGAACAGTGCCCCGGGATAACTCCAGACGGTCTTATTGAAACCGAGAGTGGTGTGATAAAACTCTTCCGCCTGCTCGAGGTCACCCACGTGCAGATGGAGGTGGCCGATCACGGTGTTGTCCGGAGTCCTGTCCCAGGCGCGATCGCCGCCGGCCCCGATCAGACCTTCAACGTCCAGTGGATCAGTTGTCATGACCAGCTCGTTCTGTCGTATTTTCCAGTTCTCACGAGGTCGATCCGCGTATACTTCGATTCCTAATCCGTCAGGATCCTTGAGATACAGAGCCTCACTAACCAGGTGGTCGGCAGCACCCATTGGAATTCTCAGCCGCACCACATGAGCAGTGAACCTGGCGAGAGCCTTTCGGTCGGGCAGAAGGATGGCAAAGTGATACAGGCCGAACCTGCCGCTGGGACGTACCCTTCGAATTCCGTGTCGCCCGTGAAGAGCGACTAAACAACGGTCCGTACCGGGTGTGCCCAGCCGGGCACAGTCGCGAGTCTTGTCCAGTAATGCAAGTCCTAAAACCTGGACGTAGTAATCGATGGAGCGTGCGAGGTCGCTGATTTGTAGATCAACCCTGCCTGGACGCGTTTTGTCGGGGAGAGGGAACTCGGGTGTAATTCCGTAATGGCGACCCTGGATCGGTTCTTCCTGTTCTGGCATAAGCGTTCCTGTCGTGCCGACGGGGCTGTCTTCCATCTCGCGCTTCTTGAGCCATCCTGGACCAAGGACAGCTTACAACGCGGGTCCAGGAGAGGTGCTCTTTGACGTCGACTCACGACGGTTGCCAGGTCCTCCTCGACACTCGAGGCCCTCGATCGTGCTACACCAAGACGGCATGTCTACTGCAATCTCGCAATCGCATGGACGGCAAGACCCCCCTTTTCGGGAGCGTTGGCCACCAAGCCCATGATTATGAACAATACGATAATGATAACATCGCGCGGTGGCTCAATCCGGTGAACATAGAAGGCCGACCAGACTCTCATTGTGTGCGCTGTTTCTTCTAGCTACTTATCCTTCCGAGTTCGCACTTATCGAAACTTCCTTGACCAGTCAGCGATCGCCAATATAGGTCATTGACAAGTACTTAGCTGTGACTGGCATAGAGATTGCATTCTTCATGTGGGGCAGTGGAAAACATACTCCTTATCACTAAATGTGATCGTCCACAGGGAAATTTTCCCTTTAAGGCCTACGCTCAGGAGATTCAACATGAAAAATGAGCCGAAGGGCGACAAGGGGCCCGGGAAAGCTAAGCGGAAAAGAACTTCAGAGCTGGATCACATTAGAGAAAGCCTGAACTCGCTTTTGTTGAGTACCGAGGCCGGAAAGCGGGATCGAAAAGCCCTCCAGACGCTCAAGCGTATGATGAGTATTCTAGAGAAACACTTCCAAAAGGCGGCGGATCTAGAAGCAGAGGTTCGCGAGCTTCGGAAAAAGTCTAATCAAAGTAAGGTGCTTCACAGAAAGCATCTGCAGCTGAACGTCCAATTTCAAAGGGCTCTGGGGCAGCAACTCCATGACAGCCTCGCACAGCATCTGTATGCCACACGCGCGCTGGCCTTGACCTTAATTCGCAAGAAGCGGAGAGGCTTAGAAATTCAGATTGGAGATCTCGAACAGTTATCAGATTACTTGAAGATCGCTGAGAACGAAGCACGGAATCTGGCTCGTGGAATGATCCCTGTCGAACTTGACGGAGCGGCGGGCCTAGTTTCCGCACTTCAAAGGTTGATCGATCGGATCTGTCGTTTATGGGAAAACATTGATTGCGAACTCCAGGCAGAAGAAGACGTAACCATATCAAGTGATTTTGCGGCTCTCAAACTCTACTATATAGCCCGTGAGGCCGTGAACAACGCTCTCAAACATGCTCAGGCGGGCCGGATTGCAATTCGTCTCCGAACGGGCGAGCAAGACGAAACGATTCTTGAAGTCGTGGACGACGGAGTAGGGATCAGCAAGGAAGACCTCGAGGCTGGAGGCGGCCTTGGAATCGAGATCATGCGCCACCGGGCCGAACTCATAGACGCTCAATTTGAGATTGAAAGAAGACCGGAAGGAGGGACGGTGGTGCGGTGTACCCTCAATCCTCAGGTAGAAGGAAATTGACTCTAGTCACGGGGCAGTCGATCAAATCAACCAGACGATCGCGGCTCCCCACAGGAGCAGTAAAAACACGATTATTGTTGCCCATACTGCGACCAGTTGAGGGTCCAGACATTTCAGGGCCCTATATATCCGCGAAACGGCCTTCGTCGGTGAATGACTTCCTAAGCGAGTCTTTTCAGCAAGGGGAACGAAATAGGTCGATGCGGGAAAGAATCGCAATTTCAGGTTGGCCTCGAATCCTGCCTGCCTGTCGCCGTTCCACTCTTCTCCCGAGAAGATCAGAATAGGGATGGAAGGGTTTGTGCGCCGCACCCTTGAAGCCAGTTCCTGGCCTGAGATGGTTCCCGGAAGATGATAGTCGGTGATCAGAAGGTCGACGCTGGCGAAGTCGTTTCCGAGGTAGTTCAGCGCATCCTCGGCGCTGGAAAAATCCTGCACCTTGCAACCTGAGGTCCTCAATGCCACTGTCAGAACTTCTAGAATCGTTGAATCAGCCTGCACAATAACAATGGCAACCGGCATTGCTAGCCCTCGCTAAGAACAATCCAGAACCTCATATTGTTGAACACCGAGTTTGATATTGGAAGAGGTGAAATTAGTACGTCCTGAAACGAATCGCATTCAATTATTTTGAGCGTAGCTTGCCCAATTAGGATGGCACTCTGTCGTCAGTGTCGCAACAATCGCGGCGAAGGTGTGGCGCGCCATGAATTCTTAACTTTCTCGCCTCCAATGAATTTCGGTATCCTAAGCCCATAGGTAGTGGCTCGATGTGCTATCCAGTGCCAGTCCCATATAGGCGCTGATTCTTCCTTCTCACTCGCGCGAATTCATCTTCTTTGCGGGGGATACTTAGTGTTTCGTCAGGCCAGGCTACCGGCAGGAGTGCGTCGCTTTTCTTCAGGGACTAGGTTCCCGAGAGCAATCTCGACCAAGTCTCTTCGCAAATCGGTTAAGGAAAAGGAAACATGCATAGGAGCGCTTATGTCAACGGTACCGACTACGACCACACGGGGTGGCTCGGTACCCTTTTCGGGATGGATGTACTCTGCAACGCTCAGAGGTAACGTGCCGTGACGCGGATAGAGCAAGACGACTCGCGGGCAGTCGTACTCCTTGCCGTAGGCATACATCTGATACATGTCAGCGTGAGAGACATTGTCGTTTGGCTTCGATCGGTCCAGGCGTTTCCACTTCGTATCCAGTAGACAGATCGGCTTGCTCTTCAGGAAAACACCAAGGTCCGGCTTCAGATAAAACTTCCTTCGTCCTTCGCGCAGCAAAAGTGACTGGCTGGCGAACTGGCTGCGCACGTTAAATCCGGTGTCCAGAAAAGCGCTTCGGAGTTCGGCGGCAATAAAACCTTCGAAGATTTGATTCATGTCAAACATGAATGAATAGACTCCATCCGTAGGGTCCAAATCCGTCGACGGAGATACTTCTTGCAAGATGAACTTGGCCAGCGTGACCAGCGTCCTGTAGCGTTCCAACGAACGGTCCACGCGAATGTTTTTCATTTCCTCAAATGTAAAATCTCGGTCCTCCACTTCATCAAATTCAGCCAACAGGTGTTTTATTCTCTGCTCGGTGGCAACCCGCAGGAAGGGTACATGGCACTTGCGTAAAGCCGCTTTTAGAAGCTGAGCAATGCGATTGTTAGGAATAAACTCATCACAGGTGGTGTAGAACCTTTCCCGGTGGATGAAGTTTCTTTTGATCTGATCCGAGAAGAGAAGCTTGCCTTTCAAGACCGCGCGATTTCTGTCCAGATGGACGTATTGCCGTATGGCACCCCTTCTCCACTCGAAGGATAGTTGCTTGATATAGAGCTCGAGAAAGGCCGAGATTAGAGGCTGACCGGAGTTCGCCAAAAGCACAATATCGGCTTCAGTAATTGCGATTCGTTTGGCCCGCGCCACCATGAAAAGCAGATTCTGCCGGGTCTGCAAGTCTGAGAGAGAGGCATCGGCACGGTCGATCTTGGGAACGACCTCGAGGGTGTACTTACCAATTCCGAGACAGCCCACCCACTGAGTAGCCGTTAGTTTTCTCTGGCCGACATCGAAG
>DATGOF010000646.1:0-3496 GCA_035306285.1 Acidobacteriota bacterium
TCGTTTGCCCCGAACTGTCTTCTTTTATGGCTTCGGGCGGCTTAGCTGCTCGCTCAGTCATGTCCTCCTGAGTTTGGAGATAATGGCAGATCCGCCAGGCATGAAAGGAAACACGTTCCAGCCAGCGCATAGCGTCCAGGACATTCAGAGCCAGCCCAGGTTCCCAAGTACCGCGCGCTGTCTCGCGGAGAACACCGGGTCGCTGCTGGGTATAGCTGGCTGCGATTTCCCGAGTCTTTTCTTCCATCGTGCGAAGCCAGCCTTCACCGGCCATGCCCTGAAGTCCGTCACTTCCCAGCTCCAGCACCTCGAGAGTACGCTGAATTCCAGCTTGAAGAAAGGGATGCGAGAGAGCCGCATATAGTGAGCTAGGAGGACGGAGACGAGATGCGAACCGGGTTAAATGATCGACGGCGTGAATTTGCGCAACGAAAAGGTCCGCAACGGGTTGATCCTCAGGCGGAGGGGGAATCTTGGCGAGGAATTCTTGAGTCTCTTCGATAGCACTTTCCAGGCGCATTTGAGTTTCGCGGAAAGGCGAACGTACGCGCCTTAATCCTTCCCTCATCACAGCAAAGCTTTCTAGTGCAATACCGACCAAAGCCTCTCGTGTGGCCTCGAGAGCGACTATCGGTACGCTTAGCACTGTGGAGTCCAGATGGGCTGTCAGCGCTGGTTCGGCTTCCGGCAAGAGTCGTTCGATTCCGGCGGAGAAACGATCGATCATAGGAAGAAAAAACGCCGCTCCAGCGAGAGTAAACGCAGTGTGAAACGCCGCAAGACCAACCGCTCCCCCAACTGGACTGGAACCGGGTTGGGCCGAGCCAAAGCCCCAGGAAAACAAAGGCAAGAGCAGAATGCCTATGAGAGCTGCGGCCAGGTTGAAAATGATATGCGCCAACGCCGTACGCTTAGCCGGCGTGCCGGCGCCAATAGCCGCGAGTGCACTGGTCGAGGTCGTTCCAATGGCTGCGCCGATCACCAGCAGCATTCCCTGTTCGAAATTTACTGCATTGGTGTGCATTGCAACTACAGTCGTTGCCACTGTGGCGCTTGATGAGTGCATGACAATCGTCATCCCCAATCCTATTAAGATCATGAGCAGTCCCTGCAGCAACCCGGGCGCGGAGAGGGAGGCGAGGTTGAGCACTCCCGAAAGGTCCAACATGGCTTCCTGGAGATAACCAATCCCGAAAAAAATCAACCCGAAGTCGGCTATTGCGGTTCCAAAAGATTTCCAACGGCCCCGCGCCAACAGCTTCATGAACGCGCCAATAGCGATGAGAGGTGAAGCAAAATAGCCCACACTGAACTTCAAGCCCAGGATAGAGACGAGCCAGCCGGTGGTCGTGGTCCCGACGCTTGCACCCATAACAACTCCCACAGCCTGCGGAAAAGTGAGCAAGCCGGCGCTTACGAGCCCGATGACTGAAATTGTTGTCGCACTGGAGGATTGAACGGCCGCGGTGACCAAAACGCCTGACAGGAAGGCAGCCAGGCGGTTGCCAGTGAAATGCAGCAGAGCGCGGCGAAGAGCGTGGCCTGCGAACGACTTCAAGCCATCGGTCAGCAACGCCATTCCCACCAGAAAAAGTCCGATGCCAGCAGCCAGTTCGAAGATCATCGCTCTCATGCATGCTTCCTGAAGGTAGGAATACAACCGCTTTCTATCAATGAGAGTTCTTCAGTCTGAATCGACATTTTCGGTTTTGGAAAGTGGCGCTGCAAATCGCTCATAGATGGGGCCCTCGCGCAAGCGCCTGTCCAGCTAACGACTTAACAACCTCCGCTCCTCAGCAGGGATCACACGCTGCAGCAAATACTCACAGGAAAGAATTTTCTCTCGGATGTCCTGAGGACGATAGACATACTGGAAAAAGGCCTCGAAACCGATCCTTGAATCCTTCATGCAGATTGCAAGGAGTTCCGCGGCCTTGGATCGTTCGTTTTCCACAATTGTCCTCATGGCCCGCAGAGCCTCTATCCTCTCAGCCGGTTCCTGTGAGCCGTCCCTGAAAACCCTGCGGGCCAGGAGAAAATCAATCTGGTTGGCTACGCTGCCCATATGCAAACCAAATGCTCGCGCTACACCAATATCTCGGTGAACATCTGATTCGCGGTCTGAAGTTACCTTTTTCAGAGCGCTCTGCAATCGAGTAACGCCTGCATTCCACCTGTTCTCGAGCTGGCGAAATAGCCGACTGGTGACTTCCGGTCCGTAGGGGCGAGTCCAGTCAAAACTATCTCGACTGTTCTGCAGGGACGGCCGCCGGTGTGATTCATGAAAGTACAAAGGATGGGCTGGACCCCACAGAACCTGACTGCTGTATACGATAGGGTTGCTGAAGGGATAGTCGGCGAAGGCTTCACTGAAGAGTCTCCACGACTCCAGGACCTCCGGCGCCGCCTCCTCGCCGTAACGGGATACGGCCAGTGCCTTAAGCCAGCTTTCGGGGTCCTCGGTGGAATTCCAGTTAAACAGGTCGGCGAGCTCGGTGTTGATTGAAGGGCATGAACCAAGTGTCCACGATTGCATGGCGCCTTCGACTCGATGATTGCGCAGGGCCACGAACTTCTCTGCAAGGAGATTGAGAACCGGAATAAACGGCATGGCGCCGCATTCCCACGTGGTACTCAATTGAATCTTTGCCATGGTCCTAAGAGATCTCTGGTGCCCCATTCTCAAATGCTCGACCGCTCTAGGGGAGGGACCGGCTACACTCAACGAGTACTCGTTGACGGTATGTTCGAACCCGCCCCTGACAATAGGCGTCCCTCGCTCAAAGTCCACCATCAAAGACACCGCAGCGGGAAGACCAGAGATGAGCTGCTCCTGGGGATCATCCTCGACGATGGTCCAGCTCCAGTCCCAGACTATGACTTCTCCCGCGGAATTGGCTTCCTGTACCCCCCGCTTGATCAACCCGACAACCTCAGCAACTACCTCAGTCGGCTCTCTCTCCCTGCACCGGGGACAAGAAGTGTTACGCGTCAGTGAATAGCAGTTGGTTAGATTCTCTGAAGCCGTAATCAAAATCAGCCCACCCAGGTCGGGCACCTGCTCAGTCAATCGGCGTACCGAGTCCACCAGATGCTTCTGTACGACGGGGGTACTGCTACAGAGGGCGAATTCTCTCTCTCCTTCGCGCCCAGCCGCCCCTTTTATCTCCGAGCGGCCCTCAAAATAGTCGGCATGCATACCTCTCGGCTCGTTGAGGTAGAGGTAAACATCAAGCCCGTACTTCCCCGCCAGGCTGACCAGACTACGGAGGCGCTTCACCCGCTCATCGTCTCCCGCTCCAAAGTCGGGAAGAACCTGAGAGCCCACCAAGTCCCTCAAAACACCGGCCAACCAGAGTGCACTAAATCCCATTCGAGAGAGCCGGGAAAGAAATCCTTCCGGATAGTAGTCATCGAAATGGGGATCGCCAAGAACATCGCCATAGCGCGCAAAGTAGGGAAATATGATTCTTGGTGATAGAGCGGGGCTAAACTC
>DATGOF010000647.1:0-2107 GCA_035306285.1 Acidobacteriota bacterium
TTCATGAGGTCATCCGTTCAAACCAATTGCGGAGGACTTAGCGTCACCTCCGCCGAGTCTTAATCCCTTCTTCATGAGGTCATCCGTTCAAACTGCTCCACCCCCATTTCTTCCCTGCTATGAATGACTTAAAACGACGCATGCCAATTTTTTCGCCCATCGGAAAGTTAACTCTCCTAACGACCTTCTTCGCCACTTTCAACACCGTTCTCCTCTTCCACCTTAGACCCATCACCAGAGGGGGTCAACGCCCTTAACAACCGGTCTAGACCCCTCACACTCAGGGTCACCTCCTCGGGTATAGACTGCCTCCCAATCGTCGTCACCTCGGCCCGATCGGGAAGATGATAGGCCCGCACGTCATCCGCTTCTGGAGCGATCAGTTTGGCAATGTCGTCCAGAACACGCCCGAGAGTGATCTGACTGCCATAGAGGACGAACACGGAGTACTGCACGGGAATCGCACGTCCCTTTAGATAACGGTGAACACGCCCCAGGCGTCGATGATTCGCAATATCGTAAGCGATCAGCCAGTTACGCCGTTCTGTACGGCTCATTGATTCTCCGATTTGATACAAGGTGCGCCCGAAGCAGTCGAACATATTGCCGAACCGCTCTCCGCCCGTTGCTTTCAGTGGATGGAGACCGAAGGTCCTGGACACTGCCCTGGCAGAACCATACAACGACCCGATCCAACTAGGATAGTGATTTCTCCAATCGGGCTTCTTTCAGGTGAGAAGGCGCTCCCCGCTTTTGAAGGCCCGCCATTGCCAGCAGAATCATGCGGCACCAATCGCCCAGCCGTCGGTTGCGCTCCTCAGCCAGGGCTTCAAAAGCTGCCGTCAGCTCATGGCGAGTCGGCGGAGTGCGCTTGGCACGCATAAGTTCTTCCAGCAGGACCGCCAGCCGCCATCGCTCCAGCCTCAGAAAGTGGCTGAATATGCGAAACTCCTCCTTTCCCCAGACATCGGGATTTCGAGGCATCCCAACGGAAACAAAAAATGAAGCCACTTGTGCTGACGCGATTCCAAGGAGGTATCGATAGTACGGACCCGTCCGCATCCCCCAACGTCGAGATTGTCCGTGGCAGATCTTCGCCCACACCTTACAGGGGGAGCTCGTCAGGCAGTTCAGCATCATCAACGTTTTTGCCCTCTGCATCTCGGCTCGTTCGACCTCAAGGTACCAGGCACGGTAGCGCTGTTGGAAGCGAGGCACGCCCAGCAGTTCACCCATGTGACGAGCGAGCCCATATTGTTGATTCGCCTTTTCGAATTTAATCCGCACAAACCGACCCTGGTTATCCAGGATCATGACCGGTCTGCCGAAGCGCAGGCAGGCCTCCAGTGCATTGGGCTTCCATTTGACGCGACCGATAACAACGACGCGTCCAACACGTGGAAGTGGATATCGCCCGTCAGCACGAAGCGGCCGGCGAACACGCAGCGCCGGTCCGTCGAGTCCAACTTCAAGACTACCTCGCCCGTCAAGGTAAAGGGTCTTCATGGCTCAAACTCTCCATCCGCGACTGGCAATTCTGGGCTCTTAGAGCGAAGCGCCTTTACCAACAGGCGACAATAACCACCCAGCGCACTCGCAGTGTCTCTGAGGAGAGGATCAAAATGTTTGTAGAAATGGGACCTTCCAGCCTTACCCAGCACACAAGCATTTTTGTCTGAACGGAAATGCTCTGTTCGCAGGATTCGGGAACGGAAGAGGTCCCAGACCCACCGGTCAATCGACGGCCTGATTGGTTCGATCAAATCGCACGCCAGGGACTCGCGTCCAAAAGCAATTTCGTGAAAGAAGCCCAGAAAGGGATCTAACCCGACTATGTATGCGATCCGTACGGCCTCAAAGTGAGTGAGCGTGTATGCAAGTGAAAGACAGGCATTGACCGGATCGCGTGGAGGACGCCGGTTGCGACGGTGAAAATCCAGCGATGGTGGAAAAAGCGTTGTGTAAGCCCGGAAATATGCCGCCTGAGCCGCTCCTTCTAACCCCCGCAAAGTATCTATACTTTGAACCCCCTTCCCTATTCTCTGTTCCAGGGACTTGAGAGTACGCAGAGCGTCAGAGATGCACTTACACCGGACAGGACGGGCAT
>DATGOF010000648.1:0-3819 GCA_035306285.1 Acidobacteriota bacterium
GTCTATCTTGTAGCGGAAAAGGAAGATCGCAACGGCTCCAGGTATGCGTCACTTCTGTCGCAGATCAGGGAAGGACTTCTGGATGTACGGGATACCGCAGGTGAGCGAGTTGTCACCGAAGTCTGGAGCCGCGACGAGATTTTTTCCGGTCCTTTTGAAAACCTGGCTCCTGACCTAACGCTGGTTCTCAGAGACGGCGGGCTGGTTTCCATTCTTCGATCTGACCAGATATTGAGTAAGCGGCCGAACGTGGCGGGCGCTCACCGCCCGGAGGGCATTTTCCTAGCTCAGGGCAAAGGTATCCGGGAGAACACCCGTTTAAACGAGCGGTCGATTCTCGATATAGCTCCCCTCGTTCTCCATAGTCTCGGACTCGATATTCCGTCGGATCTAGAGGGTGAGGTTCCAGTGGGCTTATTTGGAGAGCAATGGCTGCAGTCGCATCCAGTGAAGATGGGAGGGACAACGGTCGCTCAAGAGTCTCGACAACAGTCAGAACCGGTGATGAACCAAGAAGAGGAAGAAGCCGTGATGGAGCGGCTCAGAGAATTGGGTTACATCGAGTGAACGGAGAAGGCTAGAAGGAAGTGCTAAGAGAAAAGGGATAAGAGTCCGTAGTGAAGGCTTTTCGTAGTTTGCAAGGGCTTAAAGTCAGGCTCTAAGCACACGGTTGCTGGACAAAACCTTCGATTCATTTCTTTAGATTGGTTTCCGTTTTGTATACTTGCACGATCGAATCAACAGCTAATATTCAAGTGGAATCTCATTATGCCGAAAATTCGAGCTAACGGAATTGAAACGCACTACATTACCCTCGGCGAGGGACCAGACGTCACAATGCTACATGGCTTCCTAGGCAACCTGGCAGTCTGGCACTTAAATATCGTTCCGGAATTGCGAAAGCAATTTAGAGTTACAACCTATGACCTCCGCGGACACGGTTACTCACAGGTTACACCCAGCGGCTATTCTTCAGAGGAACTCGCGGCTGATCTGAAGGCACTTCTGGATGAGCTCGGAATCGAAAGAACTCATCTCGTTGGGCATAGCTATGGAGCAGACGTATGTCTCCACTTTTCGCTGCTCTACCCGGAACGAGTCGGACGGCTGATTGCTCTTGAGCCTGGACTCGCTGCTCTGGTCCACCAGCGAAAAGCAAAAGACTGGGAAGGTTGGAGCTACTGGGTTTCGAAGCTTGAAGAAGTTGGGGTCAAGGTTCCTGAGGGCAAGAGGTCTGACCTGAATTACCTTTTAAACCTGAGCTTGGAGACACCGAAGTTTTATGGGCCGGCAAGGGGACTCCCGCGGAAACGAGAGCCTCTGATCAACCTAATTAACAATACGACCCTGATCAGCGATTACGAAAAGGTCGGCAGTATGACGCTCGATGCCATACGGACCATTTCGGTGCCCGTCCTCCTTGCGTACGGGGAGAACTCGCACTTTCTGGGTTCTTTTGAAGTGCTCCGGGAGATCTTGCCCAATGTGTATCCCGTTCTTTTACCTGGTGGCGAGCATTTTGGCCCTCTCGAGATGCCCGAACTGCTCACCGAACATATTCGAGACTTTCTGGCAGACGAACTGGATTCCAAAGAGCTGGCGGCTACCTGCAGTCAGAGTCGCTAATTTGTTCGCATTGCTGTCGATCCCTCGAGGGCGCACGCGCTCATGGGTACCTCGGTACTCCTTTTCCAGCAGTAAACGAAAGATTCTTTCCGTCCAGCCCGAGAGGTAACGATGGTAAGGCTTGCCACTCAACAACCATCCTCTCCCAGGGGGACGGCATCAGAAGATTCTCCAGAAGAACAAATCCCTCGGGATGGTTACGAAGTTTCTTTCGCTGTGCGAATCTCATACGGGATAGGAGAGGTTGCGATCACCTCCAGCATGATCCTGTTTGGGCTTTTTGTCCTCTTCTTTTATAACTCCGTGATGGAACTCCCTGGTACCCTCGTCGGAATCGGTTCCGCCTTGGGATTGGTATGGGACGCCATGGTGGATCCTTATATCGGTCACCGTTCCGACCGGCTATCGCATTGGATGGGACGCCGTCATTTGTTTATGCTGATCGGCAGCCTGACTATGGGGATCAGTTTCTGGTTGCTTCTCAGTCCTCCTGTAGGTCTCGGAACTCTCACTCTATTTCTCTGGCTGCTGGGTACGACGTTCCTCTTTCGAACCACTAGCGCCCTGTTTCGTATTCCGTACCTCAGTCTCGGAGCAGAACTCACCAGCGATTACCATGAACGAACCAGGATCGTCGGGTATCGTTCCTTTTTTGGGCTGATTGGTACGCTTGGAGGCGCTACCCTTTCTTTTGTTTTATTTTTTCCAGATACCGGCAGTCCGGGTGTTGATCCCAAGTTGAATTATCAGGGATACCCCACTATGGGGCTAGCGTTTGGGCTCGTCATGACAGTCACCGGTCTGGTCAGTGTGATTGGAACTTGGAACCATCGATACTGTTCACCAACCGTGGCTTCCATGGTCAAATCCGGAGCGCGCAACTTCATTCAGGGCTTTCTCCTGGCTCTCAAGAATCCTCCTTTCCGAAAGGTCTGGTTTTCTTTTTCGCTGTTCTTTCTCGCGGTGGTGATGACCAGCGTGACTTCTATCCATTTTTACAACTGGTTTGTCGAAGTTCGAGAGAGCGAAACCATAAGCCGGTTACAGATGGTCCTTTACCTCGGTGCTCTTGTGGGGGTTCCTTTGTGGGTCTGGATCGCCCGTTATTTTGAAAAGTCTCGTCTTTATCTGGTCTCCATCGGTGGAACGATCGTGCTGCTGATCTGCGCGACTTTTCTCTTTGGTGAAGGAAGCTTCTTCGGAACCGGTAACGCTACACCTTTATTGATCGGTAATTTCGTCGCAGGCATGTTTGTCAGTGCCGTATGGATTCTCCCGGGATCGATGCTGGCCGATATTGGCGACCTCGACGAACTCGAAACCGGTTTCCGGCGAGAAGGTCTGTTTTTCGGTATTTTAAACTTCGGAGAAAAGATGGCCGCGGGTTTTTCGATCCTGCTCGGGGGTATTCTTCTGGACTATTTTGTCGGACTCGTACCAGGTCAGTTGGAACAGGCGCTTGTCGCACGGAGTCGTGTCGGATTGATCTACGGACTTGTGCCTGCGTTTCTACTGCTGATTTCCGCTCTGTCCTTGCGGGGGTATTCGCTGGATCGAGGCAGGCTGAAGTCAATCCAAGCGACACTTCGTCAAAGAAGGCTAGAACCGGAGAGATAAATGGAAAAGGCTGCTTTCGAAGCTCCTGAATATCAGCCTGATGGTTCATTTGCCGTCCGAAGATTCGAGTTCTCCGGCGATGAACAAGGGGGATGGCGTATTCAGCGCGAAGGGAAGCAGTGGTTAAAGTTGCCGGCCGGGTATCGGTTACTCGAAACGCGCGCCTGTGGTATCTGTGCCACCGATCTTGCCCGTCGCTTTTTGCCCTTTCCATTACCCCAGATCACGGGACATGAAGTTCTTGCTCAGGACCAACATGGTCGGAGATGTTGTGTGGAAATCAATGCTTCCCACGCTACTCGGATGCGAGGAATAGAGGGCTGCCCATTCTGCAGCCGCGGTCTGGGTAACCATTGCCCCGAGAGGCTGGTTCTGGGGATCCACGACCTACCGGGTGGTTTTGGCCCGTACATTTTGGCTCCCGTTGGCGCGCTCAAACGTCTGCCTGATGAGATTCCCGACTCGACCGCTGTGCTTGTCGAGCCGCTGGCAGCCGCTCTTCACGCAGTGGATACTGTTTCCCTCCAGCCGGACGACCGAATCGCCGTACTTGGCCCCCGACGACTCGGGATGCTG
>DATGOF010000649.1:0-3036 GCA_035306285.1 Acidobacteriota bacterium
CAATCCCACTGTGAAATCATGACCTTGCTTGTGATACTTTTTCATTGGTCAGTCTCCTTTCTTTTTGCACCAAACAGTGCGTTTTTGCAGACCATTATAGGTACTGCGTCAAAGGGGACTGGCCTTCTCATCCCTATCTCTGCGGTGAAAATCTCAAAGCACTCGACAGGCAAAAATGTCTGTCACAACGTACAGGCAATCTATTAGGACGGATTATGGTGTACCTTCAGCACACCATAATTCGCGGGCACCGGCTTTCCTGGGACACGGCTTCGCCTTTGTCCCAGGCTACCAAATTGTCTTGTGCTTTCAGCACATTCAAGCACAAGGCTGTGCCCCAGTAGGACAGCCATCTTGGCTGTCACGTTCGACGGGCATCCTTGCCCGTCGTGAATGAACAGCCATCCTGGCTGTCAAGTTTCGGCAGCCTCCTTGCCTGTCGAACAGACGATCTGAAAATAGGGAGCAGTGGTCTGCCCCCAGGAAAGAAAGTGACTCAGAGATTGGACCTCTGTTGTGCAGCCGCCCCTGGCCCAGGCTTTTCACGCTGAAGGCGTGACAGAATCCAAGAGCCTTGGGCGGGCCGGCGCCGCCCCAGGAACAGGCATTTAGTCAAGAATGCCGTCCTGGAGGGACAGTACAATTTATGTATGTGCAATGTGTTACGCGAATTATCCTGTACCTTCAGCACACCATAATTCGCGGGTATCGGCGCTTTCTTGGGACACGGCTTCGCCTTTGTCCCAGGCTACCAAATTGTCTTGTGCTTTCAGCACACTCAACCGCAAGGCTGTGCCGCAGTAGGACAGCCATCTTGGCTGTCACGTTCGACGGGCATCCTTGCCCGTCGAAGAGACGATCTGAAAATAGGGAGCTGGTGGTCTGCCCCCAGGAAAGAAAGCGACTCAGAGGTCGGACCTCTGTTGGTGCAGCCGCCCCTGGCCCAGGCTTTTCACGCTGAAGCCGTGACAGAATCCAAGAGCCTGGAGCAAAGCCGACAGGCCCCGGTTTTAAAGCTGTTCCGACCGATTCGCTCAGGCATTTCTTGACGGGAGCAAGCTCCCTTACGGAAAGCGAAAGCAAGTGTGTGTACTCCAAATACTCCTCCGGCAGGAAGCCCATTTCGCCGAAGCTTCTCCGCAGGCTTACTCGCTTTCGGTGACCCAGCGGCCGTTGAGCATGACGCGCTGGACGCGGCGCATGTTGCGAACATCCTCCAGTGAATTCGCCTCAAGCAGGATTAAATCAGCAATCTTTCCACTATCGATCGTACCAGGCGGTCAGACATTCGAAAAAACCGGGCGTTCAACGAAGTTGCACCCTGGATGACCTGCATCGGCGTCAGGCCGCTCTCGACCAGCAGTTCCATCTCCCGGAAATAAGCCTCACCCTCGTTCGCGTAAGGGACCGACGAGGGAGAGCCGCCAGGCCAGTCTGACTGGAGATGCAGCGGCTAAGAAGTAGGTTGATGGTTCGCTGTGACTGGCGAAGTACTGCTCATCCCGCCCATGATCTTCCATCCGCCGTCTTGAAAAATCCAGGTGTGGCTGATTCTACGTGTGTCTTCAATCTGTTCGCCATGTGCTTCCACCACGTATCGGACGAAGTAATACACGACAGCCGTATCGCCGACCACTCTTATTGAAAGGGGATTGAGTTCGTAGCTCAAAAGTCGATACGATTTTTTAAGATTCTCGAGCATTTGCCGAACGGCCGGCTTGTCGGAAGGCCGAGGTGATTCACAGGGCCAGCTGATGAACTCTTCATGAAAGAGCCTGAGGTATGAATTAACATCCCCGGCTGCAAGAGATTTCCAGTAGGACTCCTCCTCGCGCCATACCGTCTTCTCTAGACGTGACCAGCGGCGGCGGATAGCCAGGGGAACCAACGCCAGCGCACCCGTGGATAGATACCAGGATGCGTTCACTGTAAGTTCAAGAAGCATGTTCTTGCCGGAGACAAAATGTTTAAAACCATTCTGTCATGATCCATCGGGAGTCGCAATCAGCCAATGGCTGCCATCACTGACGGCGAATTATTGCTCCTGCAAAACACGATCAACGGTTTGCGCCAGGTCTCTCATCAACAGAGGCTTTGTCCGAAAGGCGCGGATTCCGAGTTCAAGGGCCCGTTGTTCACTGATCTGATCGCTAAAGCCAGTATAAAGAATGATCGGCAGGTCAGGGCGGATACTCAGTAACTCGGACGAAAGAACGTCTCCATTCATCTCCGGCATGATCATATCGGTAATGACGAGGTCGAACACTTCCGGGTTTCTCTGGAACAAACGCAATGCACGGCTGCTTTGCGTCTCGACCGTAACTTGGTAACCCATTGATTCCAGCATCTGTTTTCCCAGCTGTGCCAGCGATTCTTCATCGTCGACAAAGAGGATACGTCCCCCTCGCGAAGAGACAACTTTAGATTGTTCTTCCGCTTTTCTTACAGGTTCCACTTGCGCAGCAGTCTCGGGAAATAGGACAGTGAATCTCGAACCCTTTCCCGATTCGCTCTCTGCCAGGATTGCACCATGAAGGCTACGCACCAGTGCGTGTGTGACGGCAAGCCCCAATCCCGAGCCGAAGCTGCGCGTGGTGAAATAAGGTTCGAAGAGATGCTCCAGTACATCCTCCGTCATTCCAATCCCTGTATCACTGACGACAAGCTGAATGTGCGGTCCCGGGCGAATTCCTGGAAACGGTGGCAGGTTCTTGTCTGTCAATTGAACTCGGTCCACCTCGAGCGTCAGTATCCCTCCCTGATCTTCCATCGCGCGAACGGCGTTCTCACACAGATTGCGAATGATTCTTTCGATATCCGATGCTTCAGCAAGAACCGCACTTTCCGTGATAGCGACTTCAAGGCGGACATCGATAGCCCGACTCCAGCTGCGAGAAAGATCTCGAACTACGTTTTCCAGGACGGAGTGAACGTGGACAGGGTGCCGACGCCCTCTCTGCTGCCGGCTGAAAGCAAGGATTTGCTGAACCAGGTGAGCTGCCTTCTGAACGGCCTCCATGACGTGATTCAGCCGGC
>DATGOF010000650.1:0-4166 GCA_035306285.1 Acidobacteriota bacterium
AATGAGCATCTTGCCGAAATCCGAGAACATGGCCGGTTCCTATTTTAACTCTTCTCAGAGACCGATCGTAAGCGGCTCCGGAGCAATGTTAGCCACAGAGCCCCACAGGTCACAGAGATCAGACCAGTTCCACCTGACTGAAGAAATAACTGAGCTCGAAAGCTGCCGATTCAGCACTATCGCTGCCATGAACCGCGTTCCGCTCAATATTGGTTCCATACAGGCGCCGGATCGTTCCCTCCTCGGCCTGAATCGGGTCGGTCGCTCCCATCACCTTGCGCCACCGAGCGATTGCGTCCTGACCAGCCAGTACCAAGACCACGATAGGGCCTTCAGACATGAACCGGGTCAGCTCGTCAAAGAAAGGCCTCTCCCGATGAACATAGTAAAAACCTTCTGCCTGCTTCTTCGATAGATGTAGCATTTTCAAGCCCTTCACGACTAGGCCCTCCTTCTCGGCAAAGGCCAGAATCGATCCGACCAGATTTCGTGAGACTGCATCAGGCTTGATAATACCCAGAGTTTTTTCCATCTGTATTTTCCTTTTCCTGTCCTCTTGGTGAAAGTCAATGACGGACGACGGCCAGTTTCCTCGCGACAAACAATCCCGCCCAAGAACTCGGTTGCTTCGCCTTTATCGACGGGCAAGATATATCCGTCTCGGAGAGATTGCCAGAATGACTGCCCTATTGCCGAACCAGTGCCTGTTGCACGGCGGCACCGATTTCTGCGGGACTTTCGACAACATGAATACCGCATTCCCGCATCTTGGTCATCTTCTCAGCGGCAGTTCCCTGACCCTGGGAGATGATCGCTCCTGCGTGGCCCATTCGCCGCCCTGGAGGAGCCGTTTGACCGGCGACGAAACCGATAACCGGCTTCTGGAAATGCTGGCGTACATACTCAGCGGCTTCCTCTTCGGCTGATCCTCCGATCTCGCCAATCATTACTACGGCTTCGGTCTGATCATCCTCGGCAAAAAGCTTGAGGGCATCGATGAATCCGGTGCCAATGATCGGGTCGCCTCCAATTCCAATACACGTACTCTGGCCGATTTCACGCGCCGTCAATTGCCCCACCGCTTCATAAGTGAGTGTGCCGCTCCTGGAGATTACGCCCACATTCCCTTCGCGGTGGATGTGGCCGGGCATAATGCCCAGCTTAGACTTGCCGGGCGAGATGATGCCAGGACAATTGGGGCCGATTAACCGGCTATCTGTTCCGCTGACAAACTCCGCAACTTTTAGCATATCGAGTACTGGAATTCCTTCCGTGATACAGACAATCAACCTCACTCCGGCATCGACAGCTTCCATGATGGCGTCGGCTGCGAAGGGGGGTGGGACGAAGATCATGCTGGCATCCACAGCCTCCGACTTGACCGCCTCTTCCACGGTATTGAAGACGGGAACACCTTCATGGAAGGTGCCGCCTTTGCCAGGTGTCACGCCGGCTACGACTTTAGTCCCATAATCACGACACAATGCAGTGTGAAAACTCCCCTCCTTACCGGTTATCCCCTGCACCAGTACCCTCGTGTTCTCATCCACTAGAATTGCCACTATCTTCTCCTCAGCTTGCCGCAGCTACGACTTTACGAGCAGCATCGGCCATCCCGTCTGCAACCTGGAAGTTCAGGGAAGCATCATTCAAGATCTGCCGTCCCTTTTCAACATTCGTTCCTTCCAGACGTACCACTACGGGAAAATTCACACCCGTGTCGCGCACGGCTTGAACGACTCCTTCTGCCACTGTGTCGCACCGCATAATTCCGCCGAATATGTTGATCAAAACTGCCTTGACATTAGGATCTGAGATCAAAATCTTGAAGGCGTTCTTCACCTGGTTGACATTGGCCCCTCCGCCAACGTCCAGGAAGTTGGCGGGGTTTCCACCAGCCAGCTTGATAATGTCCATGGTCGCCATGGCCAGCCCGGCGCCGTTCACCATGCATCCCACGTTTCCATCCAGCTTGATGTAATTGAGACCGTAACGGGAAGCACGAATCTCCAGCGGCTCCTCCTCCTCGAAGTCTCTCAAGCTGATGATTTCACGCTGCCTGAAGAGGGCATTGTCATCGAAGTTCATCTTGGCGTCGAGGGCAACGATCTGTCCGTCGCGCGTCTCTACCAGTGGGTTAATCTCGACCAGTGAAGCATCCGTGTCGATGAATGCCCGATAAAGGGCGGACATGAACTGTACCGCTTTGCCAACCGGCAATCCCAACCCGAAGGCAATTTTTCGTGCCTGGTAGGGCTGAAATCCAACCACCGGATCGACTCTCTCCTTCAGAATTGCTTCCGGACTACGGGCGGCTACCTCCTCAATTTCAACCCCTCCTTCGCGGGACGCCATAAACACCAATCGGCGCGAGCCCCGATCCAGTATCATTCCCAGGTAGTACTCATTTTTGATATCGAGACCTCTTTCAATCAAAACCAGACGGACTTTCTTCCCTTCCGGGCCGGTCTGCGGGGTCACCAGTTTGCTGCCAATCATGGCGGCAGCGAACTCTTCCGCCTCTTCGGGATTCTTGGCGATCTTGATGCCTCCCCCTTTTCCGCGCCCGCCGGCGTGGATCTGGGCTTTAACGGCAACGACACCTCCAAAGTCTCGCGCTATCTCAAACGCCTCAGCCGAACTCGACGCAACCCTGCCCTCAGGAACAGTGACGCCATAACCGGCCAGTAGCTTCTTTGCCTGAAACTCATGAATTTTCATGGCCCTAAGTGAAACACGATATAATCGTGCTTTTCAAGCCTGTGCGAGGCGCCCCTCGCCACCGATTTGACAGTCATTGACAGGACAATCACCCTCCACCAGAGTAAAAGGGGAATCACAAATGACAGAAAAGAAGCAATTGCGGCCGTACGGCTTCTGGGATAGTCAATTTCAACCTTCTTCTCTTTCGCAGGAATTGCGGCTCAATGACGTACAGTGGACGACCGATGGCCGCTGCCTTGTCTGGCTGGAAGGGAGATCCGACCGAGGTGTTCTCGTGTGTCAGGATCCCCCCAGCACCGCTCAACGCGACCTCACTCGTGAACTTTCGGTCCGAGCCGGTGTCGGATATGGAGGGGGAGAGTTTTCCACCGGGCAAGACTCAGTTTACTTTGTGAGTGGAGGTGTCCTCTATCATCAACCTCTCCACGGTAGCCCACCGTCACCGGTTACCCCGGCCTGGGGGGATGTCGCTTCGGCAGTTCCTTCTCCCGACGAGCGGTTTCTGCTTTATGTTCACTCATCGGGAGGAAAGGATGTACTGGCTCTGGTAGACATCGCAGCCAGAGACTGGCCCCAACGCCTGGTCCAGGGTCATGACTTCTACATGCAACCCTGCTGGCATCCCAGCGGCGAAGAAATCACCTGGGTCTGCTGGAACCATCCCAATATGCCATGGGATGGAACGGCGATCATGAGAGGGCGTCTGCGATCAGATCAGCGTGGCGCTATCCTGGTGGAAACGAGGATCGAGGCAGGGGATCCAAACGGAACGGTTGCCTTTTTTCAACCCCACTTTTCACCGGACGGCGCCTTGCTCGCCTATGTTTCAGACGAATCAGGCTGGTTTAACCTTCGAGTCGTTTCATCCGCGACAGGTGAGTGTGTCGCACAGGTTACAGAAGAGGCTGAACATGCACCACCAGCCTGGGTCCAGGGACTGAGAAGCTTTGACTGGACTGCTGACGGGAGCCATATTTACTTCATTCGAAGTCGCCATTCTGTTGACCGCTTGGCCCGCCTGGAAATCTCTTCGGGCCGGGTCGATGAGGTTGAAGGAAAGCTGGTTCAACAGTATACAGCTCTCTACCAGCCCGCTGTCTCCTCCGCTACGGGAGAGGTGGCGCTGTTGGCGTCGGCACCTAGTATTCCGATCAGGGTTATTACGGTAGACAGCCAGGGGAAGGTAACGATTCGCCGAAGGAGCTCTCCTGAAATCCTTTCCACCAATCACTTCAGCACTCCTGAAGCACTCTCATGGGAAACCGAAGGAGGTGAGAAGTGCTACGGTCTATTCTATCCTCCTCGAAATCCTCGGTTCAGCTCCTCCGGTGTGCCTCCCCTCTTGATCAAGATTCACGGTGGACCTACCTCCCAGTATCGAGTGGAATATGACCCGGAAACTCAATTCTTTACCAGCCGCGGATATGCAGTGCTGGCGTTAA
>DATGOF010000651.1:0-6732 GCA_035306285.1 Acidobacteriota bacterium
CCTCCAATAAGTTCATCCTCATTCCCGGCGAAGAGGTTACGGATCGCTATCTTCAGCGTCCCGTTCATATTAACGGACTCAACCTGAAGGAACTGGTCAGTCCCCAGGGTGGCAACAGTGTCGCCGAGACGATCCAGCGAAACGTAGATGCGATCCGGAGTAAGAGGGGCATTCCCCATATCAACCACCCCAACTTTCACTGGGCTATCTCTGCTGAAGACTTGCTGCAGGCGCATCGATACAAGCTTTTCGAGATCTATAACGGCCATCCTACCGTCAATAATTTAGGCGGAGGAGGAATGCCGAGCCTGGAAGAAATGTGGGACGAGATTCTCAGTGGAGGAAAGGAGGTCTACGGAATTGCCGTCGACGACGCACACCATTTCAAGCGTCCGTGGGATCCGAACGCCTCCCGGCCCGGCCGAGGATGGGTGATGGTGCGGGCCGCCCACCTGGACGCCGATTCCATTTTAGACGCTATGGAAAATGGTGATTTTTATGCCTCCACGGGGGTGGAGCTGGAAGATTACCTGGTGAATTCACAGCAGATGGAAATTAAAATCCGGGAGCGACAGTCGGTCCGTTATCGGACGCAGTTTATCGGCCGAGGGGGAACCCTACTCGCCGAGAGCTTTGAGAATCCGGCGGTATACAAGTTTAAGGGAGACGAGCTGTACGTCCGGGCTCGGGTCCTCGAATCGAATGGCGCCGTTGCCTGGTGTCAACCGTTTTTCCCCGGCTCTCGATAGCCGGTGACCTCCAGCATCCATCATCCTAACCCGACCGAGCCGGTTGGTGAATCTTTCCCGACCGCGTGACTTCGATCACTGAATGACGTTCCCATATCAATTTCAATAGTGCGAGTAACACAAGACGTGCTCATGGGAACTGAAATGAATTCTCTTGCTGAAAAGCTGAATAGCAATTCAATCCTGATTCAGGAAAACGACTTTCCGCCCCTCCCTGAGGTGGCCTGGAAGGTCCTCGAAATCACCTCGGATCTCTATCGCGGAACACAGGCCCTTGAAGAGATCATCTCAAGTGACCAGGCACTTACGGCGCGGCTACTTAGAATCGCCAACTCTGACGTCTTCGGTGTTCAACGAGCCGTGGTAACTGTGGCTGAAGCCGCTATCGTACTCGGAAACAGACGTCTTCGTTCAGTTGTCATCGCCGCCTCCCTTGACGGGGTTCTTAAGAAAACCCCTGCAGGTCGCTTGCAGTGGGAGCATTCTCTGGCGGTGGGACTGGCTGCTCGTGAACTGGCCAAGGAGATCGGATACGCCGATCTCGATGAGGCTTTTGTAGCCGGCCTAATGCACGACATAGGAAAAAACATTCTCGACGGACAATATCCCGATTCTTATGGACGCGTTCTGGAACTGATTGCCGAAACAGGCCAGGAGACGGTTGAAGCCGAGCGGCTCGTTCTTGGATGCGACCACTGCGAAGCAGGCCAGCTTCTGGCCGATGTCTGGAACTTGTCCGAGCCCCTTGCAGAAGTCGTTCGGCTTCACCATACACCGGAAGAAGCCGAGGTCGACTCGGAACTGTGCCATATCGTGCACCTGGCCGATAGTATCGTCGTGAAACTCGGCATCGGACCAATTGGTCGTCCCAACCTTTCTCTCGCGAAATCTCCTTCCAGGCAGACACTACAGCTACAACCGAAACGGATCGAGCAACTGGCCAACCAAATCGTGCGTCGCCTGGTCGAGGAAAAGAAGAAATTTGGCATGGCTTAATCTTTGCTAAAACTCACATCGCTTCTGCCAAAGCCGAAAGGAAATGGGCTGCTCTCTTCTTCCCTCGGGCAGCCCATTCTCGGCCTATCCGGCAAGCGCAACGACCATCGAGCATCGACTACCCCAGAAACGATCACCTGAGCGGACTTTTAAGTCAACGATCGGGTGCAACACGCAGCAGACTGCGACGCCTTTCTCATGCCCAAAACCAGAGCCACGTGGCCGCAATGACAAGGGTCAGCACCGCAACCGGGACTCCTGTCCTGGCATGCTGTTTCCACGAGATGCCAATGCCCATGCGCGCCGCCTGATCGATCACGATGATGTTGGCGATGCTGCCCACGATGACGAGGTTGCCCGCCAAGGTGCTTGCGAGCGCCAAAATAGGGCCGGCTTGCGGATGCTCGGCCACGGGGAGGAGCAGCATAGTCGCCGGCACATTCGATACAAGGTTAGACAATACAACCGTCACCAGGAACAGCGGGGCCGGCTGCATCACATCACATGTATGGCGCTCGAAGCGCTATAAAGTCGGTCTAGCACGTCGGCCGCTTCCAGCGCGTGATTCACCACAAAGAGTCCAAAGAAAAGGACGAGAAGCGGCCAGTCCACCAAAGCCAGCAAAGTTCGTGTGGCCATGCGCCGGCTGAGCAGCAATATTCCCGCAGCCGTAAGCCCCACGATGTCCCGCGGCCAGGGCGCCAATAGAAAGGCGGCCATGAGTGCCGCCGTGACGGCAATTGCTTTCCCGGTCTGCCAGCTGTCGAAAGGTGGCGCTTCAACCGGGGGCAACTCCGTCTCACAGCGCCACTTGCCCCGGTGCTGCCAAGCAATCACTGTCCAGACCATCACAAGACCGATCAGTGCCGGAATTCCACCGTCGAGCAAGTATCCACCGAACGACAGGTTGAGGGCCTGGCCGATGAGCATGTTTTGTGGATTGCCGATCAGCGTGGCTGCAGAGCCGACATTCGATGCGCAAGCCAGTCCGAGCAGATAAGGCAGCGGGTTCAACCCTCTTCGCGCACAGCCCTCAATCATCAGAGGGGTCATTGCCAGGCAAACAATGTCATTCGCCAATATGGCTGACAAGAGCCCGGAAGCGGCGACCAACAAGGCCAACAGCGTGGTCGGCCTCACCTGGGCCGCCGCAATGCGCCGCGCGACCCGCGCATAGAACCCCCCCAACCTGAACTGTGCGGACACAATCATGAGCCCAAACAGCAACCCGATGGTAGAGACGTCAATGGCCCCCCAAGCTTCGCCTGGCGAAACACGGCCTGCGGCTAACAGCGCGATGGCACCGAGCACGGCCACGCCCGTGCGATCTAGCGCGAGGCCGGGCAGCCCCCCAAGAATCATCCCCAGATACACCAAGATAAAGACCGCGAGAACAAACACATCCATGGAATGCTTCCTAAGGGCAAGAAATATTAGCGGGGAAGGATATCTTAGCGAAACTACAATTGAAAACTTGATTTCGGTAGCTGTCGAGACAGGATGGTATCCACTCTTCCCTGCTCACGGGCACAGATGCGCGGTCTCCTTCCAGAAGGATACTAGGGCCGCAGGCGGAACGGATCGAGTAGTTAGCCGGTCAAAGCGTTATTTGCCCGGTGTGGAAAAAGCATTTGGCCTGGCCTATCTCTGTTAGAAGGGATTCCTTTTGCGAAAACCGGACGAATGGGCAGCTTATTTTCGGCTTATCGAGGAAGTACAACGAGTCCGGCTGAATTGCTCACTTTGTGGGCCTTGCATCAAAGAATCGCCAAGATCAGGAAGCGGCGAGAATTCGATCCATCCTTTGAGAAATCTCCTGCAGACGGGCCCGATCGCCACCCCTTACCTCGGCGGAGCCCCATCCCTCATATCCAATCTCACGAATGGCCCGGCGCACCTCGACCCAATCCACACTTCCCTCCCCCAGAGGTACGCGGAAGCCCGCCGACGGGCCCTCCTTATCGCGCTTTTCGCGACTGTATTCCTTGATATCGAACTTCAGGATGCGGTGCCCCAGAATCCGAATCCAGTGTTCGGGCCAACCATAATTGACGACATTGCCGATATCGAAGTAGGCACCAATCCATGGGCTCTCGAACTCATCGATGTATCTAGCCATTTCGAGAGGACTGAGGAGAAAGTGATTCCAGACATTCTCGATGGCTATCTTTACGCCGTGTTCTTCGGCATACGGCAGCACCTTTCGTATCTCCTCCTGAGAGCGGCGATAAGCATCGTCATACGAGACTTCCTGATTGACGACTGCCGGTACCAAAAGCACCGTAGAGGCACCAAATGCCTGGGCATCTTTAATGGCAGTCTTCAGACCTTCCACTCCCTGGGCTCTGACAGAAGGATCCGGATCGGACAATGTCTGGCGCCAGTGCACTGAGTCGATGACACCCGGAATCGGGAACTCCACCTCGTCCCGCGCCCGCATGATCTCGTCCCGATCGAGTTCGCTGGGGCTGTCCATTTCTACGCCGTCGAACCCCAGGTCTTTTAGAAGCTGAAATTTCTCCTTTATGCTGAGGCCCTCTTCGCGAACCATTCCAAATTTGAGGGTTTTCTTAAGAATGGTATGGGAAGAAGCCTGAGCAACACCTGAGCTTTCTCCCACACTTGATGCAACGACGGCACTAACTACCCCTGCTGAAGCTGTTTTCAGGAATGTCCTTCTCGGATACTGGTCTCGCATAACCCTCCTTTTCAAGCTCCTTATCTTAACGGAGCCTGGCACGTGTAGCAATGTCTGTCACAGACAGAGCGAGTGAAAGCGGGTCTGCATCCAGATCTCTTCGAGTTCATCGACGATTTCGGTAAGCACTGCAGGAGGAGTCGGCTCCCCGTTAATCTGATGATCGAAGGAGAGCGCAATTCGGTTGCCCTGTCGACGCCTTACTCTAGCTGGAAGCACGACCTCCCTGGAACCCAGTGACAATTCAACCGTCACCTGTGCACCTGCAGAAAGATCCACTTCCGGGTGATGCAGTTCTGCCAGAATTCCGCCTGTACTGATATTAAGAGGCTTTGCAGGACCGTAACCCTCAAGTGAAAAGGAAAGCAAGGTATCCGTATCCAGAGTTACTCGGAACGACTTTCGACTCTCACTCATAAATATTCTGTTGGGAACCGTGACCTCTATTCGAGGAAGACCGTCATCGCGGAGCGCCAACTTGTTTCCGGTAACGACAAAGGCGTGTGTTCTGTCACGAATGACGAAAAGACAGATACAGGACACTCCTTCGAAAGCAAAGGAAGGAGGTTCTGACAGCAGTTCGAAGGTCAGTGTCTCCTGCTTAGATGATAAAAACCGGATTTGGAGAGCGGTGTCCTGTACAAGTAAAGTGGCTGTTCGCTGTGTCTCACAAAGATACTTAAGCACCAGCTGCTTGTCTCTTTCCCTGATCATTGCTACTCCGTAGGCTCGGGTGCCCGGCAGCAGAAAAGCCCATTCGTCCACCGCCGAGCACCTGTCCTGAAGGTTCACACTACTTTGTCGGCAGAAACGGCTAAATCTATAGGGCAAACGAGAGAAACTGGCAGATCTTCACACCACCTCAGCTGAGAGTCTGCGAACGGCTCCGAAAATTGCGAGTCAACTACTGCTGGCGGGAGCTCAGTTCCTGCATAGAAGGGGCCGCCGACATGCGGCTTAACGTTGATTGAATCTTTCTAAAATCACCAACGGGTGCCACCTTTCGGACAGGTCCAAGCTGGCGGCTCTCCTCCTTGATTCTGGCGGCTCGGTTTGCTGGTGCTGGATGGCTGCTGAAGAACTGCTCGATCTTACTGGGGTCTCCCGATGATTCGCGCAGGGTCTCAAAAAAGTCCGCCATCGCCATAGGATCATAGCCTGCCTTGACGAGTACTTGTGCACCCAGAACGTCGGCCTGCTCTTCTGCCGACCGGCTGAATTTTAAGAATACAGTGTTTAAACCAAATCCTCCGATGGCGCCAACCATATCCGCCGTTGTCGAATTCCCTCCCCCGAAAAGAGCCCCCAGTAGACTAAGACCAGCCTGGGCGAGGTAGGCCTTGGAAGCCTGGTTGGTTCCATGACGGAGCGCCACGTGAGCGATTTCATGAGCCATCACTCCGCTTAGTTCAGCTTCGCTTCGTGCTGCCTCGATGAGTCCGCGGTTGATATACATATAACCGCCAGGAAGTGCGAACGCGTTGATATCGGACACATTCAACACCTTGAACTGGTACGGAAAATCCGGGCCCGGCACAACTTTCTCCAAACGTGCACCGATTCGACGCACATAATCCTGAACCTCGCGGTTATCCAGAACAGGGAGCTGCTCCTCAACTTGTTTCGCCGATTCCTTACCAATCTCGACGTCCTGTTCGACCGAGAAAAGATTAAAGCCTGGATCGATTTGAGTCTGGGCCCAGGTACTCTCTCCAGACCAGCAAAAAAGGGTGAGTAATGCTAAAGAAGTGAAAAGGCTTGCTCGTGTTTTCATGATAAACGCCCCGGAATGGTTTCCTCGCAATCGTCAGAGGTGACTTCGCTCCGCTTGAAAGCACAGAAAGTTGACTCAGAACCATCTTACACGACCTGACGAAAACAACCTTTCCATTAGAACAATTCGGCGACGACTCCCAAAGGCAGGATCATTACTTTGAGTATGCCTGGCCACACCAGGCAGTTCTTAGAGCGGCATCTCGACGTACTTTCACTTCTCTTCCTGAAGAAAGAACCATCTCGTGTCGATAGATAAGGAGCGGGATCGAAGAGCGTAAACCGTCTCTGATTTTGCCCTCATGGAACTGTTCTTGTTGATGAAGGCTCGGACGAAAAGCATGGAAACAGAAGACCTAGACTACGACCGCAGACTAGCCCGGATGTTGCATAAAAAGTCTGATGCAGGCAAGTAGGGGAGACGAAAAATGCCCTACCTCTTTGGTAAATAAGGGGTTGAAAGAAAACCTCAAACCAAAGAGGAGGGCAAGTGCAACAAACAAAGTGCCAGTACAA
>DATGOF010000652.1:0-2512 GCA_035306285.1 Acidobacteriota bacterium
TACTCTGTGCCTCAGCGGTTAAAGTTCCCGGCCGGGCAGGAAGACTAACATCCCCAGCGACACCGTCATAGATACGCGACCCCCTCAGAACACCTTCCTCGAGGGGATCGCGACAGACCCCCAAACGAAAATACAAATTCGACGTTCGCCGAAATCCTCAGTCGCCACTATTGCCGGCGCCGTACACAACAATCTTCGAATCGGTAATCGCAATCAGCCTCTCATCTCGATCCCCTGCCGTGTATACGACACGAGCACTGACTCCGATCTCCGGCCACATCGAAGATACAATCGCTCGTCCTTCGTCAAAAGTAAGTTCTGGATTCGGGACGGCGTTGGTGACCGTTATTTCACCGGGCAAGTTTCGCGAAGCAAAATCCACGGTGAACTGAGGAGGAATTGCGAATGCGGCCGTTCCAACCGGAGAGGAATCGTCCGTGAATCCCTTGAAGAAGGTGACAAAGACCCGGTTGGTAAGCCGACTCTGGTTGGTCACCGAGACAATGGTTGCCGACCGCATCGAATCGTTGGCGGTTTGCGAGTTCATGTAAGTGACAAGATAGCGTGGGACACTCGGAAGCCCCGGGATGGTCGGTAATCGCTCCAATTCCTGCACTTCCACAGCGCGCTTCAGGCGCGCCAGAGCCCGTTCCTCGGTGGGAACATGAGGACCCTTTACAATCAAGTCATTCCTTTCTCTGGCCATAATAACCTCCTTTGATTAGGGTTATAAGGTGTTCTACAGAGCTGAGTGCGTGCAGGAACAGGAAAAGGTTCGAAGAACTTACACTCTTCACCTGAGAATTCTGGCCCGATCACAGCAAGAAAGAAGGATGCAGGGGCTGTCAGGCGATAGCAGGGGGCAACCCCGGGCCGTGTAAATCGATTTTTCGTAGCTGAAGAGAAAGAGTCGTGAAAGATTTTCTACAAAGCTTCATACACCGATGGCGCACGGAAAAGGTGCAGCGTCTACCAACAATCGAATTGGAATATCCGCCGTTTCCGAGGCCACGATATGGACACGGTCATCCACCTCACCCTGAACTGTGGGCCATCTTGAACCGATACCGATCCTCCTACCGGGAGGCTCTGGATGCAATTTTGAGGCTGGGAGACCACTTCAGAGAGATGGTTCAGGCACCGATCCGAAAGGACCGTGACCCCGACTGGCGGGACAGCTTTTTTTATAGTATTGATGCAACGGCTCTGTACATGTTCATCAGCCGTTATAAACCTCACCGACTCGTGGAAGTTGGATCAGGCAACAGCACTCGTTTCGCCAGAAGCGCAGTCAGTGATCTCCAACTCGCGACCCGAATCATTTCGATTGATCCTTCTCCGCGCCAGATAGTTGGAGAAGTGGCTGATGAAGTAATCGAGTCGCGGGTCGAAGACCTGCCTTCGCTCGACCTGCTCTATGAATTGAAAGCTGGAGATATCCTCTTCTGGGACGGTTCACACGTCTGCCACATGAATTCCGACGTGACTATCCTTTTTCTCGAGATTCTCCCGCGATTGAATCCTGGCGTGGTGGTACAAATTCATGACATCTGGCTGCCGTATGACTACCCGCCAGAATGGACAGATCGGTTTTACTCTGAGCAGTATCTGCTGGCTGCCCACTTGCTGGCAGAGGCGACCAGGTTGCGACCGCTCTTATCGAATGCATTTGTTTGGGGTGACCGCGAGCTATCGGAGATAATCGATCCCCTCATGGAGGAACTCGGCTACCAGGGATGGTTGCGACACGGAACTTCTTTCTGGTTTGAAATGCTCCCTGCTACCGTGTCGTATGAGCACGCGTGAGACTAGATTCTATTTACCCAAAAAGAAGAGAGGCACTCAGGAAACAATTCGGAAGCAGTGCGGGCATCCGGCGATGCGACCGCTCTATTGCTCATTCAGAGACCAGTCGTAGGGAAGATACGCTATCTTGTACCGGCCACGCTTCAGGTAATCGGCCTCAGATGGGGACAGATAAGAGCTGATGAAGTTTAGGACAGCATGCTCAGCCGGGCTCGTTCCCTTGACATCAAATCCACCCTCTGGTGCGAACTTGTCCACAAAATCTTGCCCGTACCAGTCAAAGATGCTGGAGAGATAGACGGTATTCGACGCATGGTCGATACGAAACTTGGAGGGATCTGCCAGGAAGCTCCGTGTCTGGTCAGTCAGTTGACTGTCGAGTATTACGCCACGGTAGGGCTCGCTGCGAAGCGGTGGGCACCCCATCGCCGCACACACCAGCGCCATATGAATTCGCGGTTCCTTAAACTCCTGGCGGATGATCTCATGCTCGATCTCATCCAAAGTGAGAGATCGGCCTAGAACTATAAACCTCAGGCGGTCCCAAACACCCGGAATCTGTCGAATGCTATTTGCAGGATACAGGAACGATTTAAGGAACCCGCCCTTAATCGGATAGTGATCCACAGTCACTTGCAGCGTGAGGGCGTTATAAGTATTGATCCAGAAAGCCAACTGCTCGGCCGAGCTCCAGGTCTCGTAAATA
>DATGOF010000653.1:0-4598 GCA_035306285.1 Acidobacteriota bacterium
TGGTCGTAAACTAAGCGCAAAAAGGAGATAATAGTCCTACTGAGGTGCAAACCAGAATATCATTGCTCGCAGTCAGCGGCTGGGTTGCCCATTTGATGTCCGATAAGTGGTCCGTTTCTTGATCCCCTGGATCTTTCAACAAGAGGAGGATTGATTATGTTAGGCTGGGCCATCTTCTTCCTGGTGCTTGCCCTGGTTATGGGACTTCTCGGCTTCACCGGTATTGCACACGCCTTTGCTGGTATAGCGAAGATCCTGCTGGTCATTTTCCTGGTCCTGTTCTTGGTAATGCTTATTCTTTAACTGCGCCGGATCGTTCTCTTCAAGGTTCAGAGGCTACGACAGGGGATGGCAGGGCCATCATCTACGGGGTGTCAGTTTGAAGGAGTGCCTGACCTCTGTCTATCAGTAGAGGCGAAAGGTCTCACGTCGGAAGAAGAAGCGGCAAAAACTGTACGGGACGCCGAAAAAGGGCAAGTAGTTAGAAGGCGGGGCCGGAAGGTTCTGTCATGAATACACTTCCGATTGACAACTGGAGAGGAAGGAGTAACCGGGAGCTCCTCGCTCCCGTTCAAAGTCGGACATCTGACTGAAATCTCTCCCATCTCTCGCTTATATCAGTGTACTAAAGAGAACTAGCAGGGGACGCATTAGGGACGGCTCGAGCAGTTAAGACCAAAGTGAGAGCCGGTCTTTTTGAAAGTCCTGGATTGCGGTTCCCAAACAAAAAGGGGAAGACAATGGAAAAAGCCAGTATGCAAGGGTTTGAAGTACTCAGTCGCGAGGTCGACGGGCGGATTGTGCTGCCTGACGACTCAACCTATGAGGAGACGCGGAAGATCTGGAATGGCATGATCGACAAACGTCCGGCTATCTTCGTCCAGTGTTCCAGTGCCGAGGATGTAGCTCCGGCTATTCGCTTTGCACGACGCAACAATCTTGAAGTGGCAGTACGCGGGGCCGGACATAATATCGCCGGCAGCGCTCTTTGTGACGCAGGGCTGGTCATCGATTTCTCCAGGATGAGGGGTGTAACTGTTCTGCCCGCAGAGAGGAAGGCTCTAGTCCAACCGGGCGCAACCTTGCACGACTTCGATGCAGCTGCCCAGGAACATGGCCTAGCCACTCCGATTGGTATCAATTCCACTACGGGGATCGCGGGGCTTACACTGGGAGGCGGTTTCGGCTGGCTGACGAGGAAATATGGAATGACAGTCGACAACTTGCTTTCAGCTGATATCGTGACTGCCGATGGGCGATCTCTGAGGGCGAGCGAAGAGGAGAATTCGGATCTATTCTGGGCGATTCGTGGCGGCGGTGGCAACTTTGGCGTTGTCACCCGTTTCGAGTTTCGGCTTCACCCGGTGGGGCCGGAGATTTTGGCAGGACTTTTTGTATTTCCGTTCGAGCAAGCACACCAAGTACTGACTCGCTATCGTGAATTCGTCAGCGACCTTCCTGAGGAACTCACTGTCTGGGTCGTCCTCCGTCAGGCCCCTCCATTGCCGTTTCTTCCGGAGAGTGTGCATGGAAAAGAAGTAGTCGTATTTCCGGCTTTTTATACAGGTGATCCCGATGAGGGAAATAAGCTTCTCGAGTCGGTCAGGAGTTTTGGCGACCTTCATGGGGAGCACGTCGGGGTTCAACCTTATTCCGCCTGGCAGCAGGCCTTTGATCCTTTGCTGACGGCTGGAGCACGCAATTATTGGAAATCGCACAATTTCGTTGAGCTCAGCGACGGAGCGCTGGACACAATTGTTGAAGCTGCAGCAGGTCTCCCGTCGTCCCAATGTGAGATTTTCATTGGGCTGATCGGTGGAGCGCCCAATCGGGTGTCGCCAGCGGCCACAGCCTATGCGCATCGCGATGCCAGGTTTGTTCTTAACGTACATAGCCGGTGGGACGACATGGCTGACGACAATAGTTGTATCAAGTGGGCCCGCGACTTCTTCCAAGCGTCTGCACCTTATGCTTCAGCCGGTGCATACGTGAACTTCATGACTGCTGATGAAACTGATCGGATTAGTGCTGCTTTCGGATCCAACTACGGGCGCTTGGTGGAATTGAAGAGAAAATATGATCCGGAGAATGTCTTTCACATAAATCAAAATATCAACCCGACCCAGACTTAGCGGCAGAAGAGAGGCTGCCTAGTAACATTTCAGAATGGACTTTGACGGTCCCCTGCCAGCAAGCCATTTGATCGGGTTTTAGAATGCACTGCTGACGCAGGCTGTTCCTTCGCTGTCGCGAAGGGGATGGCGATCGTCGTATTCCTTTGCAGCGGAACCACACCTGCGCAACCCGAAGAAGGGCACACCTTGTCTCGTCGCGCTCTTCTTGCACTCTTCGCAATATTGGTTGATGGTAGTAAGTAGGTTTAATCGGCTCACGGTAGTATGTTGAATGGGAAGAGGTGCTTGAAGTATGAAAGTGAATCCGCTGCCTCCAGAAGAACTGTTTCAGGAGTGTGACATTGCCCAACTGAACTTTGAAACGACTGATGATCTCGAAGAGTTGGAAGGTTTTGTCGGACAACCTAGGGCTGCTGAGTCACTGGAATTCGGTACGACTATCCAGCACGAAGGCTACAACATCTTCGCTTCAGGTTCCTCCGGCACCGGGAAGTTTCGTTTTGTCAGACGATTACTCGAGGAAAAGGCCGCTAAAGAGCCTGTTCCATCGGACCTTTGTTACGTCTACAATTTCAAGGAGCCGCATAAGCCGTGCATTCTCGTGCTCCCTGCAGGAAAAGGCAAGGGTCTTGCGCGGGACATGGATACTGTCATTCAGGAACTCGGCAATGTTCTGCGTGCGGCATTTGAGAATGAGGAGTACCAAAATCGCAGGCAGAGCCTTGCTCAGGAGCTCATAGAACGCCAGCAAGAAGCATTTGAGGAGCTGCAAAGGGAAGCGGAACAAAAGCAGTTGCGTCTATTGAGAACTCCCGCTGGTTTTGCTTTTGCGCCGGTCCGGAACGGTGAGGTCATTCCGCCGGACGAATTCGAACGGCTTTCCGAAGAACAGCGTAGAAAGGTAGAGCAAGATGCCGAAGAACTCCAGCAGAAAACGCAGAAAATATTTCAGAGGCTCCCCACCTGGGAACGGGAAGCCAGAGAGAAGCTGCGGCAACTCAACCGTGAGATTACCGGCTATGCGATTCAACCTTTACTTGATGAGATTCGAAGAAGGTACTCGGATCTAGGCGGTGTCACCGAATACCTGAATACCGTTGAAGAGGATATCGTTCACAACGTCGAAGCTCTTTTGAGTCAGGATGCTGGATCCGGTGGGCAAGCGATGCAGGTCCGGGCGCAACAGCGACTGGGAAGTTCTCCCGTAGATGGCTCCCAGAGCGAGTCGCCAATTGTCAGGCGTTACAAAGTCAATGTCATCGTCGATCACAGCGAGTCGGAGGGAGTTCCGGTAGTTTATGAAGATAATCCGGTTTATCAGAACCTGCTAGGTAGAGTGGAACATATCGCCCATATGGGCACCTTGCTGACTGATTTCAATATGATCAGAGCCGGTGCAATTCATCGGGCAAACGGGGGTTACCTGATTCTTGATGCCCTCAAATTGCTGACCGAGCCATTTGCATGGGAAGGTCTAAAGCGCGCCCTCAGATCAAGGGAAGCCAAGATTGAATCCTTGGGTCAGCGCTACAGCCTGATCAGCACTATCTCTTTAGAACCTGAACCAGTCCCTCTTTCGATTAAAGTGGTCCTTCTGGGACCCCCGATCCTCTACTATCTTCTGCGCCAGTTTGACCCAGAATTCCCGAAACTGTTCAAGGTCGTGGCCGATTTCGATACTGTGATAGATCGCACTCCTGAAGCTCTCGAGACTTACAGCCGTTTGATTGCCGGCATCATCAAACGAGAGCAGCTTCGGAAGTTTCACCGTGACGCAGTGGCTCGAGTTATCGAACAGAGTGCGAGACTGGTCTCTGACAAAGAAAAGCTTTCGATTCATTTGCAAAGTATTTCTGATCTTATTCGGGAAGCTGATTACTGGGCGAGCCAAAACGGCCGCGATTTGGTGACCCGAGAAGATGTCCAGCAAGCCATCGATGCGATGGTTTATCGATCGGACCTGTTGCGCGAAAAGATGCAGGAGTTAATCAAGCGAAACACAATCTTGATCGATACCGAAGGAAGCAAGGTGGGCCAGGTCAACGGTTTGTCTGTTATCAGTCTCGGGGACTTTTCTTTCGGTCGACCTAGCCGTATCACGGCGCGTATCCGACTTGGCAAAGGCGAACTCGTCGATATTGAAAGGGAAGTTGAGATGGGGGGGCCGATCCATTCCAAAGGGGTGTTGATTCTGGCTGGTTTCTTGGGCGCTCGCTATGCCATGAATCGCCCTTTATCCCTTTCTGCCAGCCTGGTCTTTGAGCAGTCGTATAGCGGGGTGGAGGGGGATAGCGCATCTTCGGCAGAGCTTTATGCTTTGCTCTCTGCCATTTCGGAAATACCGATCAAGCAATCGCTGGCAGTTACCGGATCCGTTAATCAGCATGGTCAGATCCAGCCAATCGGCGGAGTTAATGAGAAGATAGAGGGGTTCTTTGATATCTGCAAGGCTAGGGGCCTAAC
>DATGOF010000654.1:0-9356 GCA_035306285.1 Acidobacteriota bacterium
TGGTCGGTTTCTTCGTTGTACTCGTACCGAAAGCCGACACTATCTGCTAGTTGCCTGATCTGATCTTCTTCTCCGGTGAGGAAATACCATCCCCGCGATCCACTTTCCCTTCGGTAACTGTCAAGATATTGAGCCTTCTTCTCAGCGGCAAGACCAGGCGTTTCCCCAGGATCGATGCTGACGGTAACAATATCGAAATCTTCACCCACTGTGAATTCGAGCGTACGAATGGCTTTAAGCGTTCCATTGAGAACCATTGTGCAAAGCATCGGACACTCGTAGTAAACCAGAGTCAAGATGACGGGACGCTCGTTAAACAGATCGCCCAGTAAAACGGACCGGCCGGTGGAATCGGAAAACTCGAGATCCATTGGAACCTGAGAATTCAGCTTCTGATCGAGTCCGACATTCTTCAGTCCTTCGGGGCGAGTGTTTTGAAGCTGCCCAAAAAGGCCGTGGAAAGCGAAAAAAGCTATCAATCCCACGATCCCAATCTGTATCTTTTGTGTCATTGCACAATCCAGTTTACTATATCTTCAGCGGCTGCCTTCCGGGTTATCTGAAGGGGGCGCCTCGTCCGCCTGAATACTCTGTTGTTGTACTTCTCCTGTAGTTCGTGAAGGCAAACCATTCTCGGCAATTATTTCCATTGCCAGATCAATTGGGATCCTGAAGATGCCGGCATTCTGGTCAATCCATTGATAGCTGTTTAAAAGTTCTTCTTCCCGCTGTCGCAAACTCTCCATGTCCAGAGCTGGATTTGCCTGAAGTCTGGGTTCAGGCGGAATCTGCTGCTGGTCGGCCAGAGGAGAAACCTCTCTCTGAGTAGCCTGGTGCTGGCTTTCCAGGAAGCTCAACAGCCAGGACATCGCAGCCATCGCGATGATGATAAAAATCCCCAGGCTCACAAGAAAGATGATGATCGGCTTTATCTCGGCATCAGTTGTCTCGTGTCCGGGCTGTATCTCAGCCGCCCCGGGTTCAGGTTGAACCTGCGGGGGGCCGGTACCCTTCTTGGTTCGGCGTTCTTCATCCATGATTCAATACCTCGCTCCCAAATGCTTCTTCAAGCCGAGGATCGTGAAGAGGCATCAATGGTTGCGCTTTTAAGTTCCAAGCAAGAGCAGCCACCCAGATCCCGCCGATTGCGAGCGGTGCTGCCACGTCCATCCAGTGAATAGAAAAACCTTCAGGCGAAAAGGCTGGTTTGGTCCACCAGAAAAGGTCAAAGAAGCGGGCCACAACCATCCAGCCGGCAATTTTGGCCAGGTTAGAGGCCGCTCGTTTGCTCCGCCGATTCAACAGAATCAAGAAGGGAAGCGCGAAATGGAAGATTACCAGAGCGATCGCGAGAATCTGCCAACCGTGAGTTGTCCGATATACGTACCAGGAGACTTCTTCGGGCAGATTTGCCGACCAGATGATTAGGAACTGTGAGAAGGCCATATAGGCCCAGAGTAAAACGAAAGCCAATATCAGGTTACCCCAATCATGGAAATGCTTGGGCAGCAGAAGATCGACCAGCGGTTTCTCAGCGGAAAGACGCCGGGTTGCCAGCACAATGATGGCCAGAGCCGACAGGCCTCCGCAGACCAGAAAAAGAAGACCGTATATGGTCGAGAACCATTCCGGTTCAAGGGACATGATCCAATCAACCGACGCAAAGTTAATCGTCAGAGCAAGCAACACGATTCCCGGGCCGCTGATCCATTTCAGCTTTTCCAGAAGAGCAGGATCTCCGGTCTCGTCCTGACGTGCGGACCAGCGAACGAGAAAAAAGGCCAGGAGGCCCCAGAGGGCAAAATAGCCGATCGCTCTTAGAACGAAAAATGAAGTGTTCAGATAAGGTGCCTTATGCTGGACGACGGGGTTAATAGCCACTTCTTCCGCGTGAGTCCACGGAAACAAGTCGGACATGCCAAAAAGGATCGGCAGAAAGAGAAGAGCCATGATCGGTAGGATTTTCACGGCCGCCTCCAGCTGACGTCGAATGATGAAACTCCACCCTCCCCCAACCAGATAATGCAGCATCAGCAGTCCTAGACAGCCCAGTGTAGGCGAAAGCCAGTAAAGGTATCCTAGCAGATAGGATTGGTAGAACTGTTCCCTGTCCAGGAGTGCCCCGATGAGCATCGCCAAAAGGGCAATTCCTCCCACTACGGCAGCCGATTTCTGAATCCGAGTCAGAATGACGCTTACATTATTGTTCTGATTCATTTTCTGCTTCCTCGAGTTGCCCTATGACTTCATCTGGGACCTGACCGTAAGTCGCATTCTGACTGAGTTGAAGAGCACGAATGTAGGCGATGATGGCCCACCTGTCCTCCGCCGGAATGCGGGACGCATAGGAGAACATCGCACCAAACCCGTTGGTGATGACATCGAAGAAATAACCTGGAGGTGCCTCTCGAAGGCGGACCGTATGGAGCGACGGAGGCCTTGTCATTCCTCGTTCGACAATCATTCCCTGTCCGGTTCCAGCACGATCATGGCAGGGAGCGCAAAAAACGTTATATCGTTCCTGTCCACGTCTGAGCATTTCTTCCGTGATAGGAAAGGGAAAGACTTGAGAGTCCTGATTGCCGACTTTGCCCGTATAAAGGAGAACATCCTCCCGGAGCTGTCCCTGAGCGACAGTGCCATCAGGAGGGTTGCGCGAGGCCCTGCCGTCTGGGAAAAAGGCGCTCTCCTCGTATACCTGATATTTGGGCTGGTCGTGCATGTCGAGTCGACAGCCAGTAATCGACAGAGCCAGCAGGCTAGTCAACATGACCAGGACGCGTGATGCTCTTGGTTTCCAGTCTCCATTTGAAAAACTATGTGTTGCCACGGCGGCTCAATCCTCAACCTCTGATATTTCACTTGGATTCAAACTTTCCAGGAACTTGCGAGTCTCGATACGGTCGAACTGGCTGTCCTGCGCTTCAATGCACAGGAAGAATCCATCCCGGCTTGCCTTCTTGAACTTGTCGACGTTGAAAACCGGGTGGTACGGCATTGGAAGTCCATTCAATACGAGCATTCCTACGACGGCGGAAAGGGCCGAAAAAAGGATTGTCAGCTCGAATGTAACAACAATGAAGGCCGGCCAGCTGTTGAGGGGCTTACCCCCTACATTGAGTGGATAAGCGATTACCGACACCCAGTACTGCAACAGAAATCCAACGATTGCACCGGTTAAACCACCTCCGAAAACGATCCAGGGAAGAACCGTCTTTCGAAATCCGACTGCTTCCGAAAGACCGTGAATCGGGAAAGGTGAATAGGCGTCCATCTTCCGGTAACCGAGGCTGTAGGCGCGCTCGGCGGCTGACAGCAATTCGTCGGGGCCACTGAATTCGGCCAGTAGTCCGTAAAGTGAAGAACTCTGTTTATTCATTCTCTTTCCACCTTCTTCATCTGCGAATGGCTCAATGCTGCCTCTTTCCAGGTATCAGAGTCTTCACCTCAAAGATGGAGATCATCGGCAACACTCGGATGAAGATAAGCATCAGGGTCATGAAAAGACCGATCGTTCCAAAGAAGGTCGCCCAGTCCCAGAAAGTCGGGTAAAACATATCCCAGGAAGAGGGCAAGTAGTCACGATGCAAGCTGGTAATAACAATGATGAAGCGCTCTAGCCACATTCCCAGATTGATGATGATGGAAATCACGAACAGCAACAGCATGTTTCTGCGAATTCGCGAACTCCAAAGGAGCTGGGGAATCAAAATATTGCAGAGGATCAACATCCAGTAAAAGAACGCATAAGGCCCAAACTGGCGGTTAATCATCATGAATCCTTCATAAGGATTAGCACTGTACCAGGCAAAAAAGACTTCCATCGCATAGCCGTATGCCACAATCAATCCAGTCGCCAGCATCACCTTCGCCATGTTGTGCATGTGGCGCTCGGTGATCAAATCGTGCAGGCCGTAGAATGCCCGGATCGGGATAACGAGCGTCAAGACCATGGCGAATCCGGAATAGATAGCTCCTGCCACGAAGTAAGGAGGAAAGATGGTGGTATGCCAGCCCGGGATGACCGACACGGCAAAGTCGAAGCTCACCACTGTATGTACCGAAACAACCAGTGGCGTGGCCAGTCCGGCCAGCAGGAGGTAGGCGGTTTCATAACGATACCAGTGGACGGCCGATCCTCTCCAGCCCATCGACATAACGCCATACGTTATTTTGGCCAACCGATTCTTGGCACGATCACGCATCGTTGCTAGATCGGGTATCAGTCCCACATACCAGAAAATCAGGGACACTGTCAGGTAGGTGGATACAGCAAAAACGTCCCACACCAGAGGGCTTCTGAACTGAGGCCACATATCCATCGAGTTCGGATATGGAAGCAGCCAGTAAGCCAGCCAGGGTCGCCCCGTATGGAGAAGAGGGAAAAGCCCCGCACAGATTACCGCAAAAAGAGTCATTGCCTCGGCGAATCGATTTATCGAAGTACGCCACTGCTGGTGGAATAACAGGAGAATCGCCGAGATAAGGGTTCCTGCGTGACCAATACCGATCCACCACACAAAGTTGACGATGGCGAAGCCCCAGGAAATCGGAATATTGATGCCCCAGATACCGACACCCTTGAGGAGCAAATACGAGATCGTTATCAGCAGCAGTAACGCAAATGCTGAAGCGATCGCCAAGCCGAGAACCCAGGCCGGGTTTATCTTTGAACTCAGAACAATGTCGGAAATCTTGTCGCCGACCGTAGCATAGTTATGCCCCGGCGCCAGTACCGGCGGAGGTGGCTGATAAGTTTTCTTGTATCGGGAAGAATTGATCGCTCGCGATTCCATCTATGCTTACTCCGTCGCAAATGCGGGGTTCGGATTGCTCAACCTGGCCAGGTAAGTCGTTCGTGGCTTTGTGTTCAATTCGGTCAGGATGCCGTAGTTTCGTTGGCTCCGCTTCAATTGCGAAACACGGCTGTCTGGATCGTTGATGTTGCCAAAGACGATAGCGTCAGCTGGACAGGTCTGCTGACAGGCCGTCTTGATTTCGCCGTCCCGGATTTTTCGATCTTCCAGTTTTGATTGAATCCGTGCTCCATTGATCCGCTGTACGCAGTAGGTGCACTTCTCCATGACTCCCCGGCTGCGAACCGTGACATCTGGATTCCTCTGTAGCTTCAGAGATTCTGTATTCCAATCCGAGTAGAGGAAATAGTTGAAGCGACGTACTTTGTAAGGGCAGTTATTGGAACAGTATCGGGTTCCCACACAGCGGTTGTAGACCATGTCGTTCAGTCCTTCGCTGCTGTGAACCGTAGCAGCCACCGGACAAACAGGTTCACAGGGAGCCTTTTCACAATGTTGACACATGACCGGCTGATGGAACACTTGTGGGTGGTCCGGTGAACCACTGTAGTAGCGATCCACCCGGATCCAATGCATTTCCCGCCCCACGATGACCTGATCCTTACCGACGACCGGGATATTGTTTTCGGCTTGACAGGCGACGATACAGGCATTGCAGCCAATACAAGCATTCAGATCGACAGCCATTCCCCAGGCGTAACCCGAGTATTCGAAGTCAGGATACAGGTCAAGTTCGTCTGGGAATTCGTGTCCCATCTGATGGATCAGGTCAGGGTTCGTCTGAAATTCTTCAAGCGAAGCGTGTCGGACTAGGTGGCGGCCCTCCATCGAATAATGGTGTTGCGTCGATGCGAGTGGATGACGGCTACCGGTCTTTCTGACCTCGACATTGTTCGCGATCCAGAACTGAGACGAGCTTCGAAGGGGGTAGACATTGAACCCGGTATTCTGGCCGACGCGCCCAACGATCCTTCGCCCATAACCGAAATGCAACGTGATTGATCCAACGGGGTGGCCCGGCTGCACCCAGGTGGCGACCTCAATAGAGGACTCGCCCTGTTTCAGTTCTAGGATGTCTCCATTTCTTACCCCTAGTTCCTCAGCAGTAGCGGGAGCCAGCAGTGCCGCATTGTCCCAGGCAAGCTTGGTAAGGACCTTGGGCAACTCTTGAAGCCATCCATTGTTAGCAAATCGTCCGTCGTAAATGGACGGATCCGGTCGGAACATGACCTCAATACCTCCTCCGGATGTCTGCGAGGCACTCTGTCCGACTACAGCCTGTACATTGACAGCCAGATTACGATGGGGGAGCGCCGATCCCTCCAGAAAGCCATCATGCAGACTTCTGCGCCAGAAGCTGTCGAAGTCTGCTCCTGAAAATTCCTGCTCCCAGTGATTTCTTACGATGGCGTAATCGGATTGATCAGACTGGCCCAGGACTGCAGCCAGTAGCTGGTGTGCAGAACGGGAGGCATAAAGGGGTTCGATCAAGGGTTGAACGATTGAGACCGTTCCATCGTATGCCCTGGCATCGCTCCAGGATTCTAAAAAGTGAGACTCTGGAATAACCCATTGGCAGAGAAATGAAGTTTCATTCTCCTGTGGAGTGAGATGGACTCGCAAATCGACACGATCGAGGATTCGATCGAACTGAAAGTCGGCCGGTGCGTCAAAAACAGGATTGCCACCAAGGATAACCAAAGTTTGAACCTGACCGTTCTGGATGTCTTCAACAAGGCTCTGTAGCGACTCGAGATGGCTTTCTGGCCGTGCTTCCACCGCATCAGTGTAAAACACGGTATTGCCTGGAGCTTGTAGGACCTGGTTCATGGCATGCGCCAGCAAGTGCACCAGCGGAGACTGAAAATCACCAGGAATCACCATGGCACGGCCGGCGTTGGCCTGCAGGTCGCGCGCTGCTTCGGCCAGCCAGCCCCCGTTCCCGTTGCTCAAACTCGCACCCGATGTTCCTATACCCAGTTCCGCCGCCAGTTGGCGTGCGATTGACTCGACTTCGCTTGCCCGCAAAACTTCGCGATGATCCGCCATCGTTCCAGTAACGGTTGGCGAGCTCTCAACCATGTAGAGTCGGTTCATCGCATTTCCGGTGTTCTCTATTCTTCTTCGAGCCGAGAAGTCCTTGGTGTAACGAAGGGCAGCTGGACCATGAAACAGAAAATCGGCATCCAATGAGAAAATTACGTCAGCCTGGCTCAAATCGTAATAGCAATTGACCGGCTCGCCGAATGCGAGTTGAGCCGCCTGATAAGCAGAATCAGAGTGAACGGGTTCAAATTGATGCCAGCGGGCTTCCGGAAAGCGAGCCAATACGGCATCGATTTGGGCTGCCAGGGTCGGCGAGGTCACTGTACCGCTGAGAAATCGAAGCCCACGTCCCTGGTTGGCTCTGTGCTGGTCAATCGCACTCGAAAGCTCGGCACGAAAGGCAGCCCACGATCTCAGACGTGACGCATTCTTGACCGCCGGTAGCCGGTCGGGATCATAGAGGTTGAGCACCGACGCTTGTCCAATGGCACTTACTGCTCCAAGGCTCGCAGGATGTTTGGGATTTCCCTCGATCTTGGTCGGTCTTCCTTCATGGCTCTCTACCAGGAGACCCTGTGCATAGCCCGAGAGCGGCATGGCTGTCGCAAAAAACAGAGGCTTGCCGGGTATCGTTTCCTCCGGGGCCTGAACGTATGGCACCACTCTCTCCTCGGGTTGTCGCACGCAGGCCGTCATGCCGCCAAAAGCAATGGACGCTCCCATTATCTGCAGGAAGCGGCGGCGACCTACCGGATCCGCCCAAGTGTCCGCTCCGGCCGGAAATTCATGCTTTACATAGTCTAGAAACTCTTCCGTCTCCGCCACTTCTTCCAGGCTTCGCCAGTAATCGGGTCCTTTCTTATTAGCCAGTCTCTCCCGAATTCGCTTCAGGTCCATCGTCTTTGTGCTTCCATTATGATTTTTCATCGGTGACAGGTTGAGCAGCTGGTAAGACTCTGAATATCGTATTCCTCGACCAGCTTGGCACCGAGCTCTAGTTGATTGGCAGGTGGTTGCCAGGTTGTACTGAACACTTCACTTCGAGGTCTGACATAGCGGGCCGGATTGCGATGGCAGTCCAGACACCATTCCATATAAAGCGTGTTTACTTGGCGAACCAGAGGCATTTCATCGATTTGACCATGACAGGTTGTACACCCGATACCCTTTTTCACGTGGATACTGTGATTGAAATAAGCGAAATCGGGTAAGTCGTGTACGCGGATCCAGCGAAGAGGTTCTCCAGTCCGGTAGCTCTCTCGCACCGGTTCAAGGATGGGGGCATCCGTCCAGACCCTGGAGTGGCAGGTCATACATGTATGGGTTTCAGGGAATCCAGCGGACGGACTTCGCTCGACTGAGTTATGACAATAGCGACAGTCAATTCCCAGTCCACTGACATGATGTTTATGGCTAAACGGAACAGGTTGTTCCCTAACCTCATCGACCCGATTCGCATAGTTCGAGTGGTAAAGCGCGTAGGAAGCCCAGCTGAGACCACCTATCAGAAACACCGCTACCACGATAGAAACCTTCGCAAGTGCATTTGCACTTCGGTGAAACAATTGTGCCATAAAGCTTTAGATCGCCGCTCTTTATCTACAGTGTTTGAAGGCTAATGCCACAAAGAACCCGAAAGCCGGGCTCTCACCTGCTCGGAGGTGCCAATAATATCATTAAAAGCGGAGTTGTGAAGGAGGGGTAATTTCTTCTTTCGGTCAATGAAGGAATCTCAAAATGCCTATCCGGTATGTTTGAGTGGATTAAGGTAAAGTTCGGCGGGGAGCAGGCAGACACGTCGGTCCGCCTTTCGCAATCTGAGATTTCTTTGTTTTGTAAAACCTGCATTAATTTCGTTCCTGGAGACGGACTGCTTCTCACGAGTCCTAATGCGGTCGGGCTGGCTCCACGTTCGGATTTGACCGGAGCCTGAGGGAATCGGCCCTTCTGCTATAATCCACTTTTTCCATGAGTCGAGACAAGTATCTGATTCTGCTGACCAATGATGACGGCGTCGGAGCGGAGGGGTTGTTGACTTTGAAACGGCATCTTGCCGAGCTCGGACGCGTGGTCGTTGTCGCTCCCTACGAAGAGCGAAGTGGGGTCAGCCACGGTCTCACAATTCATTTTCCCCTCCGGCAGGTGGAGATTTCGCGCGATCACTATGCGCTGACAGGTACCCCGGCAGATTGTGTCTTGTTTGCAGTGCGCAAGTTGTTGCCCCGTCCTCCCGATCTTGTGGTGAGTGGAATCAATCACGGCCCCAATCTCGGTGACGACATACTTTACTCGGGAACCGTTGCCGGAGCGCGGGAAGCGGCGCTTCATGAATTACCTGCATTTGCAGTATCACTGGTGACCGGGCGGAATTCCAACCAAGGTTTCGAAGCCGCGGCTAAGTTCACCTGCACCCTGATTCAAGAGTTACTGCCCAACTGGGTTTCGAAGGGCACTTACTTGAATGTCAATATTCCGGCAGGCGAACCTCGAGAA
>DATGOF010000655.1:0-5963 GCA_035306285.1 Acidobacteriota bacterium
CCAAATTGAATGTGACTAGTGTCAAAGTTGAGATAGACGATTTCTGCCATCTCGACAGGGGATGATGCTAAGCGCAAACAAAGGAAGGGGGCCGTCCTGATGACCAACAACAGATCGGCCAGCGTTGTGAGCCGTGAGCACGGGTGGCGCTCTCATCTGGCAGCATGGACCGCAGGATTTCTCGCCTTTGAAGCAATCAGCGGACTGGGCATCTGGTTGTTACCTTTCAGTGTAACCACCCAAATTCTCGTCCTGATCCACACTGGTGTCGGGCTGATCTTTTTCGTTCCAACTACCTACTATCTCACTCTGCACTGGCTGAGATATCGACGGTTCCTGATGACACACATTAAGCTGCTTGGGTATCTCGGCCTGGCAACGGTTGCTCTGTGTGGACTTTCAGGGTTTGTCCTGACCTGCCAAGCCATATTTGCAACCCGGATAAGTTATGCCTGGGATTCTATCCACCTCGTTACGACCTTTGCATCGCTTGCATTCATACTGCCTCACATCATTTTGCCGGTGATGGCGTTTCGTTCGATCGATAAGCTGTCAAGCCTGATGACTGCCGCACGCCGCTACGCGGCGAATACTGGACTGTCATCCATTTTTTTCTTCGGGATGGTTGCGCTGGCTCTTCTTGCTTATCAGCCTGTGCAACTGAAACACGAATTTCCTGAGGACTACAGTTACAGATATGGTTCCGATCGCCCCTTTGCTCCCAGCCTGGCTGCAACTGAGTCGAATCAGCCGTACGATTCTCGCTTGTTGTCGGGCTCCAAGTCATGTGGAACAGCTGGTTGCCATTTAGAAATCGTATATGAATGGGAATCAAGTGCCCACCGTTATGCAGCAATGGACACTGCATTTCAGAGAATTCAGTACACCATGGCTGAACAAAACGGGCCGGAGTCAACGCGTTATTGCGGAGGATGCCACGACCCGATTTCACTGTTTTCGGGAACCAAGAACATTTTCACTGACATCGACCAGTTGACTGATCTGGAAGGCTATCAGGAAGGCATATCGTGCCTGGCCTGTCACGCTATCCGAGAGACTGATCTGAAGGGAAACGCTCATTATTTAATGGGGCAGCCGATCCGGTATATGTTCGAACTGGAGTACCACACCTCTGGCAGTGAGTTGGATCGGTTGATGCGAGATTTTCTGATCCGAGCTTATCCTCGTCCTCACCGGGAAAGCCTGAGTAAGACTCTTTTCAAGACCCCTGAATACTGTGCCGCCTGCCATAAGCAGTTCATTGACGAGGAGATCAATAACGTTGGCTGGGTCCAGTTGCAAAATCAGTTCGATAATTGGAGGATGAGTCGCTGGAACCATCCCGGCGATCCCACCCGTACGATCGAATGCCGGGAATGCCACATGCCCCTCGTGAATTCCACCGACCCCGCAGTGGGAGATATTGCTGACTACAATCGATCGGCTTCGGACGGGAAGCATCGCAGTCATCGCTTCATCGCGGCCAATCAGATGATGCCGGAGATTCTGAAGCTTCCCGGATGGGAAGAACAAGTGGAATTGACGGAGAAGTGGTTGAAAGGCGAATTTCCAATCCCCGAGATCGCGGACAAGTGGGTCGATGGTCCGGCCGTATCATTGGAACTGGTTGCGCCGGAGAAGGTGATTCCCGGGGAGGAAGTGCTCATCAAGGCGATCATTACTTCGAACAAAGTAGGTCATGATTTTCCCAGCGGTCCCCTCGATATCATCCAGTCCTGGGTCGAAGTGGTGGTCACCGACAGTACCGGAAAACTAGTTTTTAAAACTGGAGCCGTCAATGAAGACGGCTTTATCCAACCCGGCTCTTTCATCCTTAAGGCTGAGCCTGTCGATCAGTACGGAAATCTAATTGACCGCCACAACCTCTGGGAGATGGTGGGCGTACGACATCGGCGGGCGCTTTTCCCAGGCTTCGCAGACGTGGCCGAGTTCCGGTTTTATTGTCCGGAGTTATACAAGGAATCCGGTCCACCTGATCCTGATCTGGGCTCTGCGGAGTTTCGCGTTCAAGCTCCGGAGACAGAAACTCTGACTGTTGTTGCACGCCTGAAGTACCGAAAGATCGATCAGTCGCTGCTTAACTTTATTGGTGGCGGATCTTCTCGATTGACCTCTCCGATTACTGTGATGTCGGAGGACAGACGTGTCATTCCGGTCAGTCAGAAGAGAGGTTAACGAAGGATCAACGTGGGAAGAAGAATGTTTTCGAGAAGACACCGCCTTCTCTTCCGTTACGGCCTGGGAGCTGCAATCGTCATCCTGGCTGTGGCGATCCTGATCGTAGGAACTCGGTCGAAGGTCGAACATTATCTTCCGGGGAGAGATGTTAAAGGAATAACTCGATCTCTAAATCGCGAGCTGCCGCCCGACATTCCAGCCGTATATTTCGAAGATGCCACTGCTGAGGCGGGAATCGATTTCATCCATTTCTGGCAGAGCCGTTCTACTCAACTTCCAGAAGATATGGGCTCTGGCATGGCCTGGGGAGATTATGACGGAGACGGTAACGTCGATCTTTTCCTTTGTAATATTGCCGGGCCCCTGACCCTAGCAGCAGCTGAAAGAGAGAGGTCGCCTTCAACAAACCGGCTTTATCGCAATCTCGGTGATGGGACGTTCCAGGACGTAACCGGGTTGGTTGGCCTGGAGTTCAGGGGATTCAGTATGGGAGCAGCCTGGTTCGACTACGACAATGACGGCGACCTTGACCTTTTTGTCTCTAATTATGGAACCAATCTCCTTTATCATAACAGCGGGGGAACCTTCCAAGAAGTAACAGCGAAAGTTGGACTGGATGGTGACAAAGGGTTCTGGACCGGAATAGCTCTGGGAGATTATGACCGTGACGGTGACCTGGATATCTACCTGTGTGGCTATGTCCGGTATGAGTTTCATAGCCAGGACACCTGGAAAACCACAAGCCAGTATCAAGCTCTCGTTCCTTTTACACTTAATCCCTCTTCTTACGAACCGCAGCCCAATCGCCTCTATCGCAACGATGACGGTGTGTTTCAAGATGTAGCGAAAGAGGCTGGGGTCGAGAATGGTGACGGGAGAAGCCTTGCCGCAGTCTGGTGTGATTTTGATGAAGATGGGTGGCCGGATCTGTATGTCGCCAATGACATCTCGGATAACGCAATGTATCGGAACCTGGGAAACGGACGTTTCGAGGATGTCTCGCACAAAGCCTGGGTGGCGGATTACCGGGGAGCAATGGGCCTAGCCGTCGGTGATTGGAACAATGATCTCGATCTCGACATCTTCGTGACACACTGGATTGCCCAGGAGAATGCTCTTTACGACAATGTTATGCGATTTCCTGAAGAGGGTACGGGAGATACCGACCACGTATTGCATTTTTTCGATATTGCGGATCAGGTCGGGCTTGGCCAGATCGCTCTTTCCTACATTGGTTGGGCCACTTCATTCCTAGACTACGACAACGATGGGCGACAAGATCTACTCGTCGTTAACGGCAGTACATTTCAGGAGGAAGATCGGCCTGAACGGCTCATTGCGATGCGAGATCTCCTTTTTTGGAACAAAGGTCCTGAAGAAGGCTTCTTTGAAGTTGGAGAAGCTCTCGGCCAGGTGTTTACCACACCCAGGGTCGGTCGTGGAGGAGCGGTAGCCGATTTTGATAACGACGGTGATCTTGACATCGTCATTTCAAACCACGGCGCGGCACCTCTTCTACTTCGAAATGATGGAGGGAATAGGGGGAACTGGATTCGAGTCAGGGCAAAAGGAAAAAGCCACAATTATTTCGGTGTTGGTGTGCGGGTCGAAATCGAAACTAAAGCAAGCCGACAAGTGCAAGTCATTGGCTCCCAGGCATCGTATTTGTCTCAGAATTCACTGGACGCCCATTTCGGTCTGGGAAGTACTTCACTGATCGATCGAGTTCGCCTCACTTTTCCATGTGGACATGTTCGCGAACTCACGGATGTAGCTGCCAATCAGACAATCGTCGTCGAGGAGCTGTCTTCAGCTGAAGGACTATTTCAGTGAAAAGTTCCTTTCTGATTGCACTCGGTGTACTGATGCTGGCCTTCTTCGGGCTTGCAATCTGGAAGAGAGTGGACGACAGAACTCGAACATCACGGGGTCAACGACCGACAGATTCTGGAGAGCGAGCCCAGTTAGTTCATTTTTGGGAAAGATACAATCATGCTTCCCGACTTCGAACCGCCGGGAAATTTCAAAAGGCGGCAGAACACTACAGAGCTGCCCTAAGTATTGATCCCAACCATGAGGAATCAATTTATTATCTCGGGAATTGCCTATTTGAAGTAGGTGATTACATAAAAGCGTTGCGGTGGTTTGAGCGGCTAATCCATCTCAATCCTGCAAGCCAGAGAGGACACTCTCAGATCGGAGTAGTTACTTCTCTTTTGGCGCCGGGCGCCCCGCTGAACTATCAGCGTGCTGTACAGGCTCTTGAACGCAATCTCGAGCTTGACCCTGAAGAATCCGGTTCCTTCCTCCGACTGGGGCATATTGCACTGGAACAGGATCAACTTCCCAAAGCCTACGAGCTTTTCTCCAAAGCGGCTGGTTTCTCTTCACCCGAAGGAATGTTCTGGGCCGGTTTCGTGCGTTTCCAACAGGGACGCTATCGGGAGGCAGCTGATCAATTCAGAAAGGTGATAGAGCTGGCGGATCGGGAACGACTGATTTCTTCCCGCGGAGCAGCAAGCGAAGGTGATATAGCGGAAGATGATGATGCCGCAGAGCCAACGCCCCTCCAGAAGGCTGAATTGAAGTCACGAATATTCCTGTACTGGTCCGGTCTAAAGATCGGGGATGGTAATGTTGCTGCCGCCGAACTGAACAGTCGCTATCTTGAGCTGAATATTCTGCAGAAGAGCAGAGACAGGTTGATTGAAGGCTTGAAGGGTCGGCTGCTCAACTTTAACGACGCTTCAGAGGATGTACATCGCTTGATCTCGGTATCTCCGAATGAAGTGATTTTTATCCGGCAGAGACGCGGGGCTGACCTGGACTTCGAGCAGGAACAGCAGAATCAAGAAATAGGAGGCGGATGGAACGCTTTTACCGGCGACGTTGACCAGGATGGTCGCAATGACCTGTACGTGGTTCAGTCGGGCTTTTGGGGAACGGGGCAGAACCGTCTTTATCTGAGTCGTACCGATCAGGAAGGCAGACTTGTGTGGGAAGAGGTCACCGATGCCTACGGTCTATCCGGTGAGAGGCCTACGGTAGCGGCTTGTTTCTCAGATGTCGATGGGGATGGTCGTCTTGATCTTATCGAGGCAGGGAACAGTTCGCCCGATTACTCTGCCCTCCGTCTTTTTCGAGGGGGCCCGAAAGGATTCAGCGAGGCACGCTCTGTTTTGCCTGAGATCGACGGAAATGCGACAGACCTTGCGGTTGCAGACTTCGACGCTGACGGGTGGCCGGACGTTCTCCTTACACGCTGGAAGAGGCCGCCACTCTTGTTGCGAAATAATGGGGACGGTTCCTTTGTTCAGAAACAGCCGGAAGTTCTCTCCCGAGTTCCCGGAACGGCGCTGAGCTGTGCTGTTTTCGATTACGATCAAGATCAGCGGCCCGACCTTTTGATCGGTGAACGTTCCGACTATGAGACAGCATTGAAGTACCTCGTTCAGGACGAGATTCAGCCTTTGAAAGAAGGGACAATTCTTATTTTTCGGAACCAGGGTGATTGGAAATTCCAGGACGTCACCGCCGGTGTTGGCCTGGCACGGTATCCTGGAGCTGTTGATTTGATCCCCGCTGATCTAAACAACGACGGGTGGCCGGATCTTCTCGTTGTGAATGGGGGACCATCGGCCTACTGGCGGATTCCTTCCCAGATCCTCATCAACCAGAAGGGACGGCGATTTGCGCTGGTAGCAATGCTTCCTGGTTTCCTTCCAGTGGGAGCGATGGGTGCGGCCATCATCTTACATCGCGGA
>DATGOF010000656.1:0-3438 GCA_035306285.1 Acidobacteriota bacterium
AAGCGAACAAATCGAGGACATAAAGGAAACCGTCCGCTTTCTGAAAGAGGCCCGGCCCGACCAATTTTTGACCACCGTAGCCTACCCGATCAAGGGGACTCCCTATTATGAATCTGTTTCAAACCGTATTGTGGCTGTGAACCCGTGGGAGAAAAGTAGTGACCGGGAGCTGCAAATTTCCGGACGGCAAAGCAGCCGCTTCTATGCAGCTGCAAACCGGTGGCTCGTGGGAGAAATGCAGTATCAGCGATTGAGTCGCTCTGCTCACTGGGATTTTCCTGCTCTAGGAAAGGCGCTACTGAACCGCGAGTTGGGTCGAATAGGAATGCTTGTCACCCATCGTCAATGAGTGTGACCCACCTTGCGATAAACACTGAGCGTCTCTGAAGCCGTCTTGACCCAGCTGTATCGCGCGGCTGTTTCCAACCCTCTTAGGCTTAGCTCTATTCGCCTTTCAGGGTCGCTCAGGAGCCGGATCATTGCGTGAGCCATCGACTCGCAGTCTAGAGGATCAATCAGTTCAGCCGAACCCTCGGCAATTTCCGCAAGAGAAGAGTTATTGGAGGTGATGACGGGAGTGCCACACGCCATAGCTTCGATGACAGGAAGGCCAAAGCCTTCATAGAAGGAGGGGAATATGAAGATGGTCGCAAGACTGTAGAGTCGGGGAAGATCCTCGTAGGGAACATAGCCGAGCAACTTGACGGAGCCCTGTAATTGCTCTTCTTCGATAGCTCTCTTTACCGCCTGGTAGCCCCATCCAAAGGCTCCGGCGCAGATAAGTTGGCAGGAGGAATCCCATCGACGGACAACGTGTTTAAAACTTCGGATCAAACGGGGTACGTTCTTTCGTGGTTCCAGGGTTCCCACAAAGAGGACTACTTTCTCACCCAATCCATAACGATGTCGAACCGTCTCCAGAAGTTCGCGGTCGTGGCAGGGGCGAAAACAGGGGGCAGCCGCTTCAGGAATGACGTGAACCCTTTCTGGTGGCACCTCGAGCAGCCGGATAATATCGTTACGCGAGTGCTCGGAAACGGTGACTACGGCAGCTGACTTCTGAACGGAGAGCTTGATGAGTGGACGGGTCAACAGACGGCGCTTCGGATGATAGCCGGGAAAAAGCTCGAGGCTCATGTCATGAACACTAAGAACGGTCGGTGTTCGTGTGAGCAAAGGGGCAATTGAATTGGTGAAATGCGCAACGTCTGCTTCAAGCGCTTTCAGGACGAACGGTGCCAGGCATTGCATCCAGACAGCCCGAACGGGAAATGACATCTTCGTGTAGATGGTTGTATCCTCTGGCAGCGGACGGCTGGAGACGATCGCCTGGTTCGAGATGAGATAAAGTCTCTCGTCTGTTACACGTTGCGATAGATGGCTGAACAGATGTTCAGAGTACAGGCCGACTCCCGTCTGCTGAGCCCTGAGGGTGGTCCCATCAAATGCAATACGCATTCTTCTTCCTTGTAGCATGAAGGAAGCAGGTGCGGAAGTCTCGACCACCCTTACCTCCTTCGAAAATTCCTTGACCCACCGATCGATCACGATTCTAATGGCGAGAGGTTCCTACAGGATTCAGAAATGAGTATAGGACCAACTGTTATTAAGGCAGATGAGACGAAAAGGCCCATTAGAGTAAGCGCTGCCGAATCTGTATTCCTTCGAGCCGTACTTTATTCATCAGTTTTTAAGTATCCGCTGACGCTTGAAGAGTTACGAAGAAACCTTCCAGACCTTAAAATAGAAGCCTCTTCACTATTGGCTCTTTACGATTCCAGCCCTTTCCTCAAGCAGGTGGTCGAATTTAGTCGGGGATATTTTTACCCCCGCGGCCGTCGTGAATGGATTGCCCTTCGAGGTGCTCGTGAAGCCGTGACTAGGGAAGCTCTGGAAGTCAATCAGGGTTTCCTGCGGCTGATCGCACTGATCCCCTGGACACGCCTGGTGGCGGTCTCGGGTAGCGCGGCCCATCTGAACATGGATCGAGGGGGCGATATTGACCTGTTCATTATTACCAGGGGAAGCCGAGTCTGGAGTGTTGCCTGCAGTATCCTGCTGTTAAGCAAGCTCGCCGGCAAGCGGAAGCAGGTCTGCTTCAATTTTCTCCTTTCTGACAGGAGGCTCGCACTCGAGCGCGAGGACATCTTCACACTAAGCCAGATGATCCACCTGAAGCCCCTGATTGGTGCGAGCGTTTATCGCCAGTTCTTGGAGGCAAACCCGGCGGTGAGGAAAGTCTATCCAAACGCTTTTCCGACTACCGGTGAGCCGAGCTACACACCCGGGTGGTTTGCGGCATCCGCGAAGACGGTTCTGGAGCTGTTGCTTTGCTTTGGCCTTGGCCAGATCTTCGAAGTTCTTTGCCGCAGTCTCTACCGCCGGTATCTATTGGGGCGCTCGGCTGCCTGGAGCTCGCCTGAAGAAGTTGTCTTGGCAAAGGATTTCTTGAAGCTGCATTCGCATAGCCACCGCCAGGAGGTTCTCAGCCGCCTAGAGTCATTGCTCCATGAGGCATTCCTGCGACTCTAGCCACCGAGCACTCTGTGTCGGCCATGCCTCTGTGGTTCGCTTTCATCGTCTCCGCCGAAGACGATAGAGTTGAAAGCGTTCAAAAGGCAGGATAGACGCCCTGATAAGCGCCGGCAGATTCCTCCAGTTTCCTTTCCCCAGGTTTCTCCAGGCCCTGCGTGCACGATATTCCCTGTGGATAAAGCGGTGGAGGAGGCGGTAAAACTCAGGATCGAACTCACTATCAAAGAGTACCAGGAGGTCATTGCTGTCGATCCAGTTTCGCCGCTCTCCTAGACGTTCCTGGACCCGATCATAAAAGGGAGTTCCCGGAAGGGGATATGCAACCGAAATCCCTATATCGTTCGGCATGCACTCGCGGACGAGCCGTATTGTCTGAAAGATATCTTCCCACTGCTCACCCGGATAACCGAACTGGAGAAAGAAGCCAACATCGATACCTGCAGATTGAAGCATGCGGGTGGCCTTCTTTGTGTCCTCGACAGTAACACCCTTATCCATAACATCCAGTACTTTCTGAGAACCTGATTCGGCGCCGATCCAAACGGTCTGACATCCAGCCTTCTTCAAGGCCGAAGCCAGCGATTCATCGACGCCGTCAGCTCGCAAAAGACACTTGAATGGAATTTCGAGGCAATGGCTGTTGACGAGCTCCGAAAATTGTTTCACCCATCCTTTCTTGAGGCCGAAGATATCGTCGGCGAACCAGAAATGATCTGGCGTATATTCGTCCCGCAGGCTGATCATTTCAGAGACGACATTGGCCGGGCTTCTGGCATGATATCGTCGGCCGAAGATAGGCTTGGCGCACCAGTTGCAACCATAAGGGCAGCCCCGGCTGGTTACCAGGTTGGTCGAAAAGTATCCGTGGTGTTTGATCCAGAGGTCGCGGTATCGTTCCATGTC
>DATGOF010000657.1:0-5835 GCA_035306285.1 Acidobacteriota bacterium
GTGACCACAGCCGTTTTAAAGCCGGGCAGCGAAGCGGTAATCGTGTACGTAGAGGGACGCAGCGACAGTACGGAATAGTATCCACTCTCATCTGTCACCGTTTCGCGGACAGCTCCGGTGGCCTGGTCTCTGATCGTAATCGTTACACCGGGAATGGCCGCACCGCTGGTGTCGCGGACGGTTCCGTTAATGGCGGTCGTGGTCTGAACCTGAGCATAGACTCCTATTCCCCTTGAGCAGATAAATATGATTGCGAGGACAAATATCCGTCTCATTGGACCTCCTCCTGTTGGGCGCTAGCTCTTATCTAACTTCCGGGTATGCATATGGAAAGATATTGAATTGATTGTAATTCTTTGACCACTAAAAACAAGAAAAATGCAGCAAAAACATTCGAAATATTTGATGGATCCCAAGAATGGAAACTACTCTCGACTAGCAAGCGTTAAAAGATCTAACGAGATACCGGCCCCATCGGTTCGTGGTTGATGAAGAGGTGGAATGGGCGAGGAAGCTCGAGGCTGGATACGAGGCTCAAGGTCGAATAACAAGTCGACTTCGCTCACGGGGCAGTGCAGAATAGGAAGCAATATGAAGGATTCAGGGACGACAACATGAACGAACCGAAAGTAGATCCTGTTGTAAAACGTGCTGGTGAAATAGCGCGAAAGGAGGTGCGAGCCGGCCGAGCCACGACCAGCCAGGTGCTACTCGGCCCTGATGATGGAGCACGTCACTTCTCCCTGCGGCGTTTTACAATGGGCGCAGGGGGCGGCATGCCTCTTCACACCAATCAAGTTGAGCATGAACAGTTTGTCCTTCGAGGAAGAGCCCGGGTGGGCATCGGTGAAAAGGTATATGAGGTCGGTCAGAACGATGTACTCTTCATTCCCGCTGGAACTCCTCATTTTTATGAAGTGCTGGAGGCTCCTTTTGAATTCCTCTGTATCGTGCCGAATCAGGAAGACCGGATTCAAATCCTCGACGATGCCCAACACCAGAGTGATCGGTCTGATTAGAAGCTGCCACCGGCTAGTTGCCGTCTCGCCAGGAGGCTGGCGAATACAGCTCACGCTGAAAGGGAAGGAAAGATGTATCCCTCCTCCGGGTTTCCCGTTGAAACCACCTTCAGTTTGTTCTAAACAATTGTCAACAAGTCATTCAAAACACAGGTCAGCCAGACGAAAGGGGCAGAGGAGTATTGAAACTCGAAGGAGAATACACGTTTGAGGCACCGCGGCAGGTGGTATGGGAGGCACTTCTCGATCCCGAGACTGTTGCTAACACGATTCCTGGTTGCGACGAGCTGATCGAAACGAGTCCTAACCGTTTTGAGGGTCCCATTCGAGTAGGGGTCGGACCGGTACAGGGGCGGTTTGAAGGCAGCTTTACAGTCTCTGATCTCAATCCGCCCGAGAGTTACCATCTGCAGATCGCCGGCAAAGGGCCCGGGGGATTTCTGGAAGGGGAGGGGGATATCCGTCTGACAGAATCTGGGGAATCGACGGTCATGCATTATGCAGTGGATGCTCAAGTCGGAGGCCCTATCGCTGCAGTGGGGCAGCGCCTTCTAGAGAGTGCCGCTCGCGTCGTCGTCCGTCAGGGTCTGGAGCGCCTCGATAAATTAATTCAGGAACGGAAGCAAAGCAGTTAGAATTGGTTGGCGGGAAGTACCTGAAGTATCAACCATCGACTCTCCCAAGCGATTGCGATTGGGTATTCCCGCTTGAACTGCCAGAGAACCAGAGAAAATGAGGAACGGAAACAGCCTATGAGAGAAATTACCATCGAAGTGAACGGAAAGAGTCACACCCGGAAGGTGGACCCCCGGTTGTTGCTGGTTCATTTCTTGCGAGACGAGTTGGACCTCACCGGAACCAACGTCGGCTGTGAGACTAGTCTCTGCGGAGCCTGCACAGTATTGATTGACGGCAAGGCTGTAAAGTCCTGCACCCAGTTTGCCGTCCAGATCGACGGATCATCGGTTCAGACAATCGAAGGGCTGGCATCCAACGGAGAGCTGCACCCGCTGCAACAGGCTTTCTGGGAAGAACATGGTCTCCAATGCGGCTACTGCACTCCTGGCATGATTCTGGCCGCCGCCGATCTCCTGAAGAATAACCCCCAGCCGACTGAAGAAGAGATTCGAAAGGGTTTGAAGGGAAACATCTGTCGCTGCACTGGCTATCACAACATTGTCCGAGCGGTTCAATCCGCTGCCAGAAGTCTCCAGCGTGGCTCGGAAGGGGGAAGATAGAGATGGCGAGAGTATTCGGAACATCGATTCGACGCCGCGAAGATCCTGCGCTCATCACTGGGCGGGGGAAGTTCACTGACGATTTCAAGCTGCCGAATATGGCCTATGCTGCCATTCTCAGAAGCCCTCATGCCCACGCTCGCATCAGGAAGATCGATATCGATGGCGCAAGTCGCCTTCCGGGGGTCGTCGGTGTTTATACAGGGCGTGACGTACAGGAAAGTGGAGTTCCGGGAGTGGTCCCGGTCGGATGGCTCTTACCCAATCTAAAGACTCCAGATCACCCCATAATAGCGACTGACACAGTGCGCTACGTGGGGGATGCCGTCGCGGTGGTTGTGGCTGAGGACCGCTATGTTGCTCGCGATGCAGTCGACCTTATTTCGGTCGACTATGAACCTCTCCCTTCGGTCACTGATCCGGCTCGAGCTGTCCAGGAGGGGGCCGCTCAGGTTCACAGTGAAGCGCCAAAGAACATCGCTTTCGACTGGACCATTGGTGATGAGTCAAAGACCGCCGAAGCGTTTAATAACGCTCCTCGCCATGTTCGGGTTCAGCTCAGGAATAACCGGCTCATCCCTCATGCCATTGAACCGCGTTCTGCACTGGCTGATTTTAATCCGGCAAGAAAAGACCTGACTCTATGGATGACGTCCCAAAATCCGCACATTCACCGTCTCCTGATGTCACTCGCTTCTCTCGGCCTTCCAGAACAGAAGATCCGAGTGATCGCTCCCGAAGTGGGCGGCGGGTTCGGTAGCAAGATACATCACTATCCGGATGAAGCGATCACTAGCTGGTGTTCGATGCAACTTGGGCGTCCGGTGAAGTGGACTGCTACCCGTTCTGAAGCGAACCTGTCCGACGCGCATGGACGTGACCATGTGACAGAGGCCGAACTGGCACTCGATGATAACGGAAGAATCCTGGGGCTGCGGGTCCAGACTTACGCCAATCTGGGCGCCTATCTGTCTACTTTTGGTCCCGCCGTACCGACCTATCTTTACGGCACCCTCCTTTCCGGTGAATATGATATTCCCGCCATATTCTGTCGAGTCGTCGGAGTCTTCACTAACACCACCCCGGTCGATGCCTATCGTGGGGCAGGGCGCCCCGAAGCAACCTTTGTGGTGGAACGCCTGGTGGACGTGGCTGCGCATGAGCTTGGAATTGACCCCGCGGAAATCAGAAGGCGGAACTTTGTTCCTCCTGACGCCTTCCCTTTTCAGACACAGGTCGCCCTCCAGTATGACAGCGGCAATTACGAAGGAGCCCTCAACAAGGCCCTCGAAATGGCAGATTATCAGGCTCTTCGTCAGGAACAGGAAGAACGCCGTGCCAACGGCGGGAAATTACTCGGGATCGGCCTCTCTACTTATATTGAAGCCTGCGGGCTCGCTCCTTCGGCTGTGGTCGGATCACTGGGAGCGCAGGCCGGACAATGGGAAAGTGGCGAGGTCCGTGTCCATCCGACCGGATCGGTTACGGTCTATACCGGGTCTTCACCCCACGGGCAGGGTCATGAGACGACATTTGCACAGATCGTCGCGGACCGCCTTGGTATTGATCCCGACCAGGTCGAGGTGATCCACGGAGACACCGACAAGGTACCATTCGGATGGGGTACCTACGGCAGCAGGAGTGCAGCCGTCGGAGGGAGTGCGCTTGCAGTCAGTTCCGACAAGATCATCGAAAAGGGAAAGCGAATCGCTGCTCACCTGCTGGAAGCTTCAGTAGAAGATATCGTTTTCGAGGATGGGAAGTTCTTTGTGCGGGGTGTGCCCGACAAATCTCATGGAATCGCTGAAATCGCACTTCAAGCGCATCTCGCGCATAATCTCCCGGAGGGGATGGAGCCGGGACTGCGGGCAACCACCTTCTATGACCCGCCCAACTTTACTTTCCCATTCGGCACTCACCTCGCGGTCGTCGAAGTGGACCCGGAAACCGGAGAGGTTACCCTTCTCCGCTATCTAGCCGTGGACGACGTCGGGAACGTGATCAACCCGATGATTGTCGAAGGCCAGCTTCATGGCGGCATCGCTCAGGGAATCGGGCAAGCGCTCTGGGAAAATGCGATCTATGATGAAAACGGTCAGCTGATCACCGGCGAACTGCTTGATTACGCTGTGCCAAAAGCCCATATGGTGATCTCCTATGAGTTGGACCGGACTGTCACTCCCTGTCCACACAATCCTCTGGGAGTAAAAGGAACCGGCGAAGCAGGAACGATCGCTGCCAGCGCTGCGGTAGCCAACGCTGTGATCGATGCCCTGAAGCCCTTCGGTATAAAGCACTTGGACATGCCGCTGACGCCCGAAAGAATCTGGAAGTCTATCCACAAGAACGGGAGATAAATGATGTTTCCAGCCACTTTTGAGTATCACAGAGCCCAAAGTCTTGATGAAGCTCTGCGCCTTCTTCAGGTCCATCCGGATGCAAAGCTCCTAGCCGGGGGACATAGTTTGATCCCTATGATGAAGCTGCGTCTGGCACAACCTCCGGCCCTGATTGACATTGGCCGCGTGGCCGAGTTGAAAGGGATAAGCCACTCAGGTAACGCGATAAGGATTGGCGCTTTGACCACCCACGCGGAGATTGCCTCTTCTCCCGTGATACGAGAGCAAGTGCCGCTGGTTGCGGAGGCCGCGTCTCAGGTAGCAGATCCCGCAGTTCGTAACAAAGGAACCATCGGAGGCAATCTCAGCCACGCTGACCCGGGTTCCGATCTGCCCGGTGTGATGGTGGCCCTCGATGCGGTGGTTCATTTTCGTGGTCCGGAGGGAGAACGACAGACGAGGGCGACTGAATTTTTCCTCGATCTCATGATGACCGATTTGCGTCCAGATGAAATTCTATTAGCCGTGGAGATACCGGTCGCCCTACAGGGAAGTGGTTGCTGCTACCTGAAGTTTGAGCACCCTGCCTCCGGTTATGCTGTCTGCGGCGCCGCCGCCGTCGTCGAATTTGACTCCTCGGGCAGCTGCCAAAAGTGCCGTCTAGTATTCAACGGCGTGAAGGAAATACCATGGGATGCTTCCGAGACCTGTCAGCAGCTTGTTGGGACCGGTCTCGATGAGGTAACCGTGACGAATGCACTCGATGGCCTGCAGATCACCGATCCGATGGGAGACACGTACGCCTCCGGACCCTATCGGCTACACCTGGCGAAAATTGTTGGTCGTCGAGCTTTGCTCAAAGCGGCGGAGCGGGCCCGCGAATAATGCAGGATTCTCCATTTCAATCGATCAACCAGGTCGAAACCAGACTGGCTGAGAAGGGCTATATTTGTGACCGGCCTTTGGCCACTTCCATCTTTCTCTCCCTGAAACTGTCAAAGCCCCTTTTTCTCGAAGGTGAAGCCGGGGTAGGAAAGACGGAAGTTGCAAAGGTGCTTTCCTCCACGCTGGATCGCGGTCTTATCCGGCTTCAATGCTACGAAGGACTCGACCTGAATAGTGCGGTGTATGAATGGAACTACAGTCGTCAGCTACTGCACATCCGCTTACTTGAAGCCACTGCCGAAGAGAATCGCGAAAAGCTGTCACGGGACATTTTTGGCCCTGAGTTTCTTTTGC
>DATGOF010000658.1:0-6547 GCA_035306285.1 Acidobacteriota bacterium
CATATCTTCATCACCACTTTCGGAGGCAGCGTCTGGTACGGGCCGGCGCGAGGAGATTCCGAAGCACCCGAAGATATCGCAACACCCGTGCTAAAGTACTTTCAACAGAACAATTGGTAAGCCGATCTGGTAGCCAGATGAGACTGGCAGAAAGGTGGTTGCTAGGCTAAAGTAAAAAAGAAATAGAGCAAAGTGTAATTCTGAGCAGGAGGGGTTAGATGAAAATCAGTCGACGTTCTTTTCTCGTTTCGTCCTCGGCAGCAAGCTTGAGTGCAGCGTCAGTTTCAGCCACTCCGGTTCTGCACTCGGCAACTCCCTCGGCATCTGGCCACAATATAAAGCTGGGAATATCGAGCTATTCCTACTGGCATTTCAAAGAGGTTAAGTACCCTATAGAGCGGGTCATCGAACATGCCTCTGAACTGGGCGTCCCGGCAGTGGACGTCTTACACCGGCAGATGGAAAGCGACGATCCCGCTTACCTCCAGGGATTGAAACGCCACGCATTCATCAATGGAGTCAATCTGATTGCGCTCTCGATCCATCAGGGCTTCGTTTCGCCTGATCCAGCTGAACGGAAGAAAAATATCGACCATACGAATCGGTGCATTGAGATGGCGAACGCCATGGGCATACCCTGCATGAGATTGAATTCAGGACGGTGGGGTACGGTGAGGTCCTTTACTCGACTCATGGAGTTGAGAGGGGTCGAACCGCCTCTGGAGGGACATACCGAGGACGAGGCTTTCAAATGGGTCATTGATTCCATCGAGCAGTGCTTACCGGTGGCAGAAAAGAATGGAGTCATTTTGGCACTGGAGAATCACTGGGGGTTGACCAGCAGCGTGGAAGGACTCTTGCGGATCGCCAATGCTTTTGACTCACCTTATTTTGGTATTTTGATGGACACCGGTAATTTTCTCGAAGATCCCTACACGAAGCTGGAGCAAATTGCACCCAAGACCGTCTTCGTCCAGGCTAAAACGTATTATGGCGGTGGTGAGTGGTACTCACTCGATCTCGATTATGAAAGGATCGCAAAGATCCTGCGAGACGTAGACTACCGAGGCTATGTGTCGCTGGAGTTTGAGGGTAAGGAGGATGCTCAGACCGGTGTGCCGAAAAGCATCGAAATGCTAAGGAAAGCCTTCGGGCTCACCTGCTAAGGAAGGCCCTGGTGGCGGAAGATCGCAAATCCTATCAGCAAAAGATGGAGGAGCGCCTGAGGCGTCTTGGCGCTCGTATCGACGAGCTCCTTAAAGAGGTTGAGGTGCGGGCACGTGAGGAGTATCGTCGGCTTTCGGAAACGCTGCCTCAGAAGTTGAAGAAGGCACAGGAGGAGCTGGAGCGCCTGAAAGCAGCTGGAGACGAAGCCTGGACCGAGTTTCGTCCAGGCCTGGAACATGCGTGGACTGATGTGAAGGACGCGTGGGAGAAGGCGTCCGAACGCTTCCGTCGCCGCCGAGAAGAAGAGTAGGACAGGCGTCCCTGTCTGCTATGAACCGACGGGCGTCTTTGCCCGTCGCCTCCTCTGTGCCCTCGCGCCCCTGTGGTTAACCATCACCGCCCGAATGCCTGCCTTAGGTAAGCCACTACGTCCTGGATCTCCTCCAGACTCAGGGTACTGCCGAACGGAGGCATTCCTTTATCGTCTTTGCCCGCAGAGATGATCGCCTTGAGCTCATCATCACTTTTGGCCAGTGGCGACTCCGGACCAACAAATGAAGCCGCCCCAATACCTTGAGAGCCTCGACCATCCGGCAGATGGCACATGGCACAATATTGTCGGTAGAGCTCCCCGCCTTTCTGAACGTCAGTCGGTTGCCGGCTCTGGACTACCTCGTCGAGCTTCTTCATCTCGACCGGTAAGCTCCGATCGGTTTCCCCATTTAGCAGCCGGTTGAGCGTGTAGTAACCAACACCGTTTTCGATCTTGTGGCCATCGACCGACGTCAAATCGGTCGCTTCAATTCGGTAGATGAAACCGGGTCGAAGTTCTGCGAGCTCTAATCGGACTCGTCCACCTTCCGTGGACACCCGAACGACCTCGACGTCAGACTCGTTAATACGCGGAGATCCATATTTCTCATGATAGTGATACTGAAAGCGCCTCACCCGGTAAATGGTCGCTTGACCGGCCAGAATGGGATCCGGTTTTTCCGTGAATTCCAGATCGAATCCCGTTTCGGTCAGAGAGATTGCCCGTAGCTCCATCAGCGGCGCACCAGTCCACACGATTCTCTTTAGTCCTTCGCCTTCCGCCCATCCGCGAGTGGTCTGGGCTACATAAAGAGTGCCGTCTGGAGCAAAGGCCATTCGCATATTCCCCTGACCGATTGACTCCCCTTCGATAAAAGGAAAGCATGCACCCTGATACTCGCCAGCGATTTTCTCCAGATGCACGCGACTGATTAGAGCAGAAAAATCGCCGATAAAAATCTGGCCGTGGAACGGTCCGAATTTTCCTTCCGTAAGATCCCACACCGGCTCCCCGGGAGACCCTCCCATCGGCCCGTGAGGGAAGATGATGGCCGGGCGAGTTCGTTTTTCCCAAAGCTTTTCGCGACTGATCTGGTCAGGAGAGAAGTCGGGAGACCATTTGAGGCTCGCAGGGTGTCCGTAGAAGTGACCCTTGCGGACATGGACCAGCGTGGAAGAGCCGACCCAATCGCCCTGATTGTCGGTGGCAAAGAGATCTCCTTCGGGACTGAGTCCAATTCCGGCGGGTTGACGAAATCCCATAGCGAGTGGAATGAACCGTCCTTCAGGGTCAATCTGGAACACCCAGCCACGAAAAGGCGTAACCGAGCGGTGTCTTTCGTCCAAGACTCGACGCATACGGATTGGACCCCGAGACATCACGATTTCTCCCGCCGATTCGAGTCCCAGCCCACCATAAAAATTGCCGTTCTTGTCGCGCGGAAGACCATAAGCGAATTCGTGGTAGTTGCCGGTGAGTCCCCAAGCGTCGGAAATGGTTCGGAAGCGATCCGCCTCTCCATCGCCGTCGACATCTTGGACGCGCGTTAGCTCGGGACGGTGGATAACATAGATATCGCTCTCATTGTTGACCCAGAGTCCAAGCGGCTCGTGAAGACCGTAGGCAAACCGTCGCCAGCCGGACTCGTTGTCCCGAATCCAGATGTCACCATGGCGATTGGCGATCACCAGGTTTCCACGGGGTGAGAAGGCTACGGCGGAAACTTCCGGCGACATCGACTCAGGAAGCTGGACTTGTTCAATTCGGTAGGAAGAAGGTGCGCCGTTCTGTCCGAAGGCGATGCTGTACACGATTAGGAAGAGCATGAAGCCTCCTGAGAAAATCGCGAATAGCCACCGCAATCTGAACAAATCAGTCATGCTGGATTACTACCGAGTAGGTTTCCTTTCCCTGAAACTTCAGACAATTTTCGATCTGTTCTGCCTCGGGACTTGTAATGCGCGCCTGGGGCTGAGGGGACAGAAGAAGCCAGTAGGACTCACCTGGGTCTGCCACCTTGAATTGGATGTGCAATGCCTCCTTGTCCTCTGTCTTGAGAGGAGTTACTATTTGTTCTACAGGTGACCCGTCCAGCAGGTAAAAAAAGGTAATTCTTTCGGGACCGACATCGTATCCTTTAAAGACAAACTCGGATTCAATTTCCGGATTTCCTTTTCGAAACGGAAGGTCCCGGGCATCGCGAAAAAATACTTTTCCAAGAACCCTTGCCGGTTTGATCAGCTTGCCCGTCCAGGTAGGTTCCAGATCAAGAAACGGGCCCGTCCAGGCATACGAAATTCCACCCCTGATCGGGTCGAAGACGAAAGCCAGACCATTGTCGTACCCCACTGCGATTGAGCTGGGACGTGAATCAGGAAGAATCGTTCGGTAGACCAACGGCCGCCCGGAATAGACAAGGGTGAAGAGGCAGATCAGGACACCTAAGTTTACGATCAGTCGGTCCATTTCACTTACCTTTTCCATTCATCGCCGAATTCAGATTGGCACTGTTGAAGTTGCGTGCAAGAGTGTACTCGTTGAACGGCATCATGGCCAGATTGGAATTGTGGAACTGCTTCCATAGTGCTGCCGAAAAGACGACAAGCTCATTATACAGTTCAGCTGTTCCAGGTCGAAGGTTTAGCTAAGAGTGCGTTGTAGTTCCGCTTGGCGGTGAGAAAAGGGAAAATGAGAACCCGGGATGAAGAAGGTATTGTCAAACCGGCTGAGATTCGACGTTAGGAAGAACCTCCTCACACAGACACTGGAGGAGAAAAGGCGGACAGGGGAACGTATTCTCGACCTGACCTGCTCGAATCCGACGATTTGCGGGTTTCAGTATCCGGAGTCGAATCTTCTGCAGGCGCTGTCAAATCCTAAGGCCATGATCTATGAGCCTCACCCCGCTGGCCTGCCGGAAGCCCGCGAGGTGGTGGCTTCGATCTATCGTCGAAGGGGAGCCGAGGTTTCCCCTCGTGATTTCTTTCTGACGGCCAGCACGAGCGAAGCCTACAGCTTCCTTTTCAAGTTGTTGGCTGATTCGGGAGATGAAGTGCTTATTCCCCGTCCCGGCTACCCACTATTTGAAGACCTGGCGTCTCTGGAAGGTCTAAGAGTGCGTTACTACTCCCTGGAGTACCACGGGCGATGGTGGGTTGACCTTCAGGGGCTTCGAGGCGCCATTACTCCAAGAAGTCGTGCGCTGGTAGTGATCAATCCCAACAATCCCACCGGCTCTTTTCTGTCGGAGGCGGAGTGGCGGCATATCCAGCAGTTCAGTACTGAAGCAGGGTTGGCGATTATCTGCGACGAAGTTTTCTTCGATTATCCGATTCTCACGGGCGACCGGGAGAGCCCTTTCGATCTTTTGCCTGAGTGGCAGGCCGGTCCGGCCTTTTTTCTGGGGGGGCTGTCAAAATTTGCGGGCTTACCTCAAATGAAGTTGAGCTGGATTTTGTTGAGGGGACCTCAACCAGTTTGCGAAGAACTGCGCGAAGGGCTGGAGTTGGTTGCCGATGCTTATCTCTCAGTGGGGGCGTTGGTGCAGCATAGTCTTAAAGAGATTGTCGGCTTTTCAGGAGGGGTTCGCGATCAGATTCGGCAGAGGGTTGCAGGCAACTATCGCTGGCTCGAGTCATCGGTGCAGGGAAGCGCAATCGACTTGTTTCCGGCAGAAGGAGGCTGGTACACGGTGTTGCAACTCCCGCGAGTGATGGATGATGAAAAGTGGTGTGTCCTTTTCCTGAAGGACTCAAATGTTCTTGTGCACCCGGGATATCTCTTCGGATTTGTTCAAGAAGGGATGGTTGTCGTCAGCCTGCTACCCGAAGCTGAAGTCTTTCGAGTGGGTATTAGCAGGCTATTGAACTGTGTAGATCGCGCCGTTCAATAGGTAAAGCCAGCATATTGGTGCAGTGAGCCCGCTGCCGGCCACTAATCCGACTTGCCTCTCGGGTATTGAAAACTGGTTTTCGACTCTTTGTGAAGCAGTGGCTCCGACCCTTTGTGTCCTATGAGTCCCTGTGGTTAGAAGCTGAAACCACCGTGTTCACTGAGTTTCAAAAAACGCATTTTCTAAGGAAGTCAAAATGGAGTAAAGGCCATTTTCGGGAATTTTTCCCGATCCCCAGCGTGTCGGGTTGGCGTTCGGGGGCCCGCCATTACGCGGCCGGCAACCGGCCCGAATCCGTTTCCGACTCCATCCGCATCGCTTTCAGGGCTCGTTTAGAACAACCCCGACTCAGTGTTTGGTGCTGGGACCGCGGGCATCCTTGCCCGCCCCATGCTCGCGCGCGAGCGCGAGATGGGGCAATAGCGCCCGTGCTTGATGGGTGACTTACCACCGCCCCCTTGCTCGTGCACGATCGCAAGATGGATGCACTGTCAGGTGACCTTCTTCCTTCTCTTCTGCTGCTGCTCCGCCCGGTACTCGTCAATGAGGCGCTGGACATCCTCTTCCCCGATACCGGCCTCTGGCTCTCCCATATGCCGTAATGTCATCCCACTCTCGAGCTCGCATATACTGGGGTAAGGCTTCCCGGACCAGTTCGCTTTTCGTACGCCCTTCTTCCTTCGCCACTTTCTCGGCTTCCTTCAGCATATCGGGAGGCAAACTGATGGAGATTGTCTTGGTTGTTCTCATCGAGTTGACTCCGTATGATTCCGTATTACTTAGTGTTGATATTTAATATTGTAACTCAGCTTCCTTTGCGTCACGGACCCGTTCGTCCTTGATGCAGGAGCTAGATGTCGACCCGAAGATAGTTGCGGAACAACTCGGTTACACGCTGGACGTCAATTTGAATATTTACACCGACGCCGGCTTCCAGCTCCGCAAAAAGGCCGTCAACATTTTGGAGGCTTCTTTGCGCTCAAGTGATGAAGTAGAAATGGAGTACGTGAATTGAGGGTTCCCGTAAGTTATTGAAACATGGAGCGGGAGACGGGAATCGAACCCGCGACGTCCAGCTTGGGAAGCTGGCATTCTACCTCTGAATTACTCCCGCTCAGCTTCTCCGGGATTCACAATATAGCATACCCGAAACCGTGGCGACGATAATGAAATCA
>DATGOF010000659.1:0-5197 GCA_035306285.1 Acidobacteriota bacterium
TGCCGGTGACAACAACCAGGCTCAACGGCTCACGCATTGTTTTTCCAGGATTCGTACGGAAAGTCCTGATCGGGCCTGTGCGTGTATTATTTTGACCGCGTCCAAACTCGAGTCGATAGAAATACCGCGTGGCGGGCTCTAAGTTCTCGATTTTGCTCTTGACGATGAAGTCAGAAGAAGCTTTGGCTTCCAACCAAACACTGAATCTGGAATTGCGAAATTCGACATTGTCTGCAATTTCAAATCGAGCCACACCTGGCCGTCCTGGAACATCTCCTGCCTCATCCACCACAGCAGCAGTGAGACGCGATTGCAGGATCACACTTCGATCGGTTATCTCTCCCGATATCTCGCCCTGAATGTGGTCGAGATCTGCTCCGGCCAGGGGAGCAACTAGCAAACTGGCCAAGAGAATAAGATGATTCACAGCTTTGCTTAAGGTTGTCTGGCACATGGAAGAAGCGTATTGGTTCACCGGCTCCATGGCAACGCTTTTCTGAGTATTCGCCCTGACCTTTTTGTCGGCTAATTCACGCTTCTTATAGAGAAGAGTGTCTTCCCTGAAGGAGTATTAATCACCATCCTGAAGGAGTATTAATCACCATGAGTGACCCGTTGAGACTACTCTGTGTAACAGCTCATCCCGATGATGAATCTCTCGGTGTTGGTGGAACCCTTGCCAGGTATGCAGATGAGGGCGTCGAGACATATCTTGTCACTGCCACTCGCGGTGAGAGAGGCCGTTTCGGCGAACAGAACAACAGGCCCGGCCTCGATGTAGTCGGTCGGGAAAGGGAGGCGGAATTGCAACGTGCCGCCACCGTCCTGGGAGTCAAAGAGACGCATTTGCTTGGGTTCTGCGATGGTGACCTCGATCGAGCGAATCCCATGGAGGTGATCAACAGGCTTGTCGTCCATATTCGGCGCCTGAAGCCACAAGTTGTAGTCACGTTCGGCCCGGAAGGAGGCTACGGCCATCCGGATCACATAGCCATCTCCCAGTTCACTACCTCCGCCCTCGTGTGCGCTGCTGACCCTTCCTATCAATCGGAACAGCGGCATCCCTCTCATCGGGTATCAAAGCTTTACTACATGGCCTGGTCGGACGAGAAATGGGCAGCATATCAGGCGGCCTTCAAAGACTTAAAAGTAACAGTGGACGGAACAAGTCGTCGCGCCACACCGTGGCCCTCGTGGGCAATTACCACCTCGATCGATACGCGCGAATACTGGACTCGTGTCTGGGAAGCGGTTCAGTGCCATCGGACGCAGATGGCCATTTATCGCAATTTGGAGTCGCTGTCCGAAGAGTACCATGGTGCCCTTTGGGGAACACAAGAATTCTATCGAGCCTTTAGTCTGGTCAATGGAGGTCGACAAAAGGAAGCCGACCTTTTTGAGGGCCTGCGCTAGGTTCAATGTATCTGCTACGGAGAGCTTTACCATGATTGAGCTGGACAAACGGAAGGTTCCACTCGAAATCGAAGCGGAGACATTTCGTAGGATCGGATATCAAATGATCGATCGAATAGCTTTATTTCTGGAGAATATTCGAGAGCGCCCAGTTACACCGGCGGCTAATGCCGACCAGATAAGAGCCCGCCTCAAAGCAGAAACCCGATTGCCGGAACAGGGACAATCACCCGAGACTCTGCTTGCAAAAGCGGCCGACCTTCTTTTTCATTTCTCTCTTCTCAACGGCCACCCTCGATTCTGGGGTTATGTCACGTCTTCAGCAGCTCCGATTGGCTGCCTGGCCGATTTACTCGCCGCAGCCGTTAATCCCAACGTTGGGGCCTGGAAGCTCGCACCAGTGGCGACTGAAATCGAACTCCAGACGATTCGCTGGATCGCCGAGCTGATTGGTTTTCCCCACGGCACCGGAGGACTGCTCGTAAGTGGTGGGAACATGGCCAACTTTGTCGGTTTTCTTGTCGGTCGACATTCCAAGATCTCCTCCTGGCCTTCGGAGACGGAAGGTAAGGAAGTCCCGCATTTCGCAGTCTATGCCTCCAGCGAAACTCATACCTGGATCGAAAAGGCTATCGACCTGTTTGGCGCCGGCATGACTAGCCTCCGCTGGGTCAGAACTGATGATGACCAACGAATTGACCTCTCTGAACTGGAGCGACAGATTGAAGAAGATCTTAGAGGCGAAATCGTGCCATTCATGGTGGTCGGCAATGCCGGCACAGTCGGCACCGGCGCGGTCGATCCACTGAGAGAACTGGCGGTCATTTGTAAAAAGCACCAGTTATGGTTTCACGTTGACGGGGCGTATGGAGCACTTGCAGCAGTGGTGCCCGGTCTCAAGGCGCAATTCGATGGGATTGACAAGGCCGATTCCCTAGCAGTTGACCCCCACAAGTGGCTGTATGCACCCCTCGAAGCCGGTTGCGCACTGGTGAGGGATGTCGTCCTGCTGAGAGAAACTTTTTCTCACCGGCCCGCCTACTACCATCTGGAAGAGAAGGAAGTAAACTTCTTCGAATTTGGATTGCAGAACTCACGGGGGTTCAGGGCTATGAAGGTGTGGCTCGGCCTCGCCCAGGCCGGTCGGGAAGGTTACTCGCAGATGATCTCTGACGATATCGAGCTGGCGCGCGAGCTCTACAGACTTGTAGAGGCGAACCCCGACCTCGAGGCTCTCTCCCAAAGCCTAAGCATTACGACTTTTCGCTACCACCCCCGGACGGTGCCCCGGGTCGGTGGCCCTGAGGCTGCCGATTATCTTGATCGATTGAACCGGGAACTCCTCGACCGAATCGAGAGGTCGGGAGAAGCTTTTCTTTCTAATGCTCTTGTGAACGGGAGCTTCGCACTTCGAGCCTGTGTCGTTAATTTTCGAACGACTCTTTCGGATATCCGTTTCTTGCCTGAAATCGTGGTGCGACTCGGCCGGGAGATAGAATACGAGCTCGAGGCAACCCGATCAGGATAAGTGCTCCGGCGGGATGTCCGATCGCTCGCGGGGTGATTCAAATGCAGTAAAATGACAGTAGGCTCTTCATGAATACGGGTCGAGGACCAATCGGTATCACTTTCTTGATTGCCTGCTTGAGCTTGAGTCTTTTTGTGCAGGATGTGCGCGCGGCACAAGACTTGCGCGAACCGGTCTTCATGGAGAAGGCCGATGAGGGCTTCACCCAAATCTTTAATCTCGACTACGACCAGGCGATCGAGACCTTTGTACGGTTGCGTGGAGAATATCCCGACCATCCGGCACCTCCGTTTTATATCGCCTCAGCGGTTTGGCTCCGGGAGCTATTTCGACGACAGGACCTGGATCTAAACAAGTTCCTGTCGCCAGGATACTTCGACGAACCGACCGACTATCGCATGTCAGCCGAGGCCCGCCAGCGCTTTTTCGACATGATCGAGGAAAGCCAGCGGAAAGCGACTCGAATCCTTGACGAAACACCCGGCCATAAAGATGCTCGGTACTTTCTCGGGAGCTGCTACGGTGTGCTGGCTGCCTTCGCGATCACAATCGACCACAGCAAACGGGAAGCTTTCAAACAAGGGAAACGGGCTTATACCTATCACCATGAGATAATGCAGGAAGACCCCACCTACTATGACTCATATATGAGCGTAGGGCTCTATGAATACGTGGTTGGGAGTCTTCCCTGGTATATCAAGTGGCTGGCGGTAATCGCTGGGTACCGGGGCACCAAAGAGCAGGGATACGAATACCTCCAACAGGCCGCTCAGAAGGGACAGTATGTAGCTGACGAAGCGCGAGTCCTCCAGATGGTGCTCTTCGTTCGGGAGAAGGAATATGATCGAGCCTTGCAGCAGGCCGAATACCTCCATCGGAAATTCCCGAAGAACTTTCTCCTTCACCTAAACCGGGCCCAAATTCTCGAAAGAAAAGTAGAAAGAAATAAGGCACTTCAGGTTTACAAAGAGGTCCTTGCGTGGACTGAGGAGAAGGTTCCGAACTACAGCAAGATTGACCCATTTGTCTTTCGTTACACGCTGGGTCAAAAATTCAAGGATCTGAATGATCCGGAAGCGGCTATAGCGCAGTTTCAATGGCTTGTTGAGAATCCCCGCACTCCTGAGCGTGAACGTGCTCTTTCACACCTTCAGTTGGGTAAGCTTCTCAAAGATCTCAAGCGCATTGATGAGGCCAGACACCACTGCGAGCAAGTTCTGGCCCTCAGGGACTTCGAAGACTCCCATGATGAAGCCGAGGACCTTCTGGACGAACTTTAGTTCACTTCCGAGCGGCGAGTGACTCGTTTATCGTCCGTCCTGTCGCCTATCTAGCGGCGTGTTGCTACCCAGTTTTCGATGCGGCTGTCATTACCCTCTCGAATCTGCACCGTGCCTGAAATCTGATCGCCTTCAACATGACCGTAATAGAGGTAACTGGCTCCACTTCCTTCGGCCAGGATCTCCAGTTTGGGTCCCTTCAAGGAGGCACGCGTGACCTTCAGATCGCGTCCGGAATCTCCGAACGAGACGTCAACTTCCTGGAACTGCTGATCAATTGTCATTGAGAAACGACCGCTGCTAGATGTCCAGGCCCAGTCTCCGTCCACTTGAGCAGGAACGATCCAGAGATAAACTTCGTAGCCGCCAGTAGAGCCATTCGCTGAAACGGAGTCCTCGACGTCTGGCTTCCACTCGTCCATATCGAAACTGTAAGAAACGATGCGTGTGCCGGGACGAAGTTCTTCCAGAATTCGGGGTCGCAGCTTCAAATTGACACTGGACAACAAGTACATCGTCACCACCGAAGCAGTGCGGAAATCAGTCTCAAAAAGATCTTCCCGGACAAAGACGACACGGTCCGTGACCCCTTCTTTTTGAGCATTCTCTCGGGCTTCTCGGATGCGCTGGGGATTGAGATCGACACCGTGACCTATGGCTCCTCGTTTGGCGGCCGACACAACTATTCGCCCATCTCCCGAGCCCAGGTCAATAACATAATCGCCCGGCCCGACTCCGGCGAGCTCCAACATCCGGTCAACCACAACCTGCGGAGTCGGAACAAATGGCACGTCAAGATCTAGATCCTGGGAATTGGTATTGCAAGCGAACAGAAGTATAAGGAAGAAGGTCGCCGCAAATCTTCTCTTCCATGACTCTTTTTGATTTCTAAGTATCATGCGCTGTCCTCGTCCCATTCCTTCATTCCTCTCGTTTAACTACTCTGGTACTCTTATTTTGCTCGCCCAAATTGTAG
>DATGOF010000660.1:0-3645 GCA_035306285.1 Acidobacteriota bacterium
CGGGCTGGCTAGTCTGTCAAACAACAGCAGCAATTCACGTACCAAGACAGGTACAGGCCGGTCTTGCTTCTTGTTGCGTCTTCGATGGTTCTTCCAGGAAGGAAACTGCGAAGGAGCGTTTGCTTGATCAAGTGCCTCTTGTTTCCGATGCAGCACGATCATTCCAGGGTTGCGACCTGATGGCTCGCGGCGAATTAGTAAGAAGAGCAAGAGCAGCCTGATAGACTTCTTCTACTCTAATTTGATTGATACAGCTGTTTTCTGCGATCAGGCAGCGAGGCGAGCCCCAGCAGCCCGGCGGACCCATGTACTGGGTCTTCCGATAACAGCAGTCAATTTCCGGGGTCCGGACGGCTACTGCTTGTTCAAAAGGGGGCAAGTAGATAAGGGGAGATGTGGGACCGAAGATGCCTACCGTCGGAGTACGAACCGCGGCAGCCATGTGCATCAGGCCGGTATCGTTAGAGATGAAAATGACACACCTGGATTGAAGGGCGGCGATCTTCACCAGGTGAAGCGGACCTACCACCTCCAGAGCGGCAACAGCGATAGAAGAGGCGAGTGTTTCAGCAAGCTCGAGCTCGGGTCCGCTAAACACGAGAAACTTGCAATCCGTAGCATCCGCCAGGCGGTCAATGAGGTGCGCCAGTTTTTTGATTGGCCAGCGCTTTAGGGGAGAAGAGGCTACCGGTGAGATCCCAATCAGCTTTGCGTCGGTAAGTTTTTTCTGCCGGATAAAGTCATCCGCAAATCGATGGAACTCAGGTGGAATAAACAAGCGGGGGAGTATCTCTGCCGGCACGTCCAATCCCCAACAGAGTCTCGTAGCCAGGTTCATCGCCCTCGTACCATTAATGCCGAGTTGCAAATAGCGGTGAACGGCCTCGCTGTGTACATCGAATCTTGGCGCTCCTGACTCCCACAAGATCGAACGCACTGCGTCCACTGCGTCAATAGCATTAAGGACGAGGTCGTGCCCATTAAGGGCTACCCAGTTGCTGATGCGGGTGTTTGTCTCGTGGTTTCCGGCATCGGCCCAGTGAGAGAATCCAAAGTCCTGAACGTTAATCAGTTCATCTAGTCTGGGATCGTGCTCTAATAGTTGCAAAGCGGGTTGTGAGCCGAGACCCTGAATCGTGGCTGAAACACGGTTACGCAAGACCTCGAGCGCTGGGGTCTGCATCACAACGTCGCCGATACCGTAACGCAGACAAAGTAAGATCTTACGAGCGGAAAAAAGATCCATTCAACTGCTTCTCCGGGCTGCAACAGTTTGTGTAACAGGACCGGTGTGAGCGCTCGAATTCAGCCTACGGTTGAGAAGGCTCTGATACAGTGCGAAGTAAGAGTTCGCCATTTTCTCTGGCAGGTACTCAGAGGCCCTACGGCGAGCACGACTTGCGAATTCAATTCGCAAATCTGGATCGGCAATCAAGCGATTCAGTTTATCTGAAATCTCTTCCTCATCATCGGGACATACGAAGATCGCCGCCTCACCCCAGACTTCACGCAGACTGGGTATATCGCCAAGGACCAGAGCGCAGCCCGCAAGAGCAGCTTCCAGGGCGCACAGACCGAAGGGCTCATAACGAGCTGGGAGAGCAAAGATGGAGGCGCGGGCAAGCCTGTCGGCAATTTCCATATCACTGAGTTGGCCCAGTAGGTGGAGATTCTTAAACTCAGCCACTCCGCCATTTGGATTTTCGGCGTCACCGGCGGCGAGAATCGGCCAGCGAATCGCGCCGGCAGCTTTCTCGAGAATAGCGATATTCTTAGCCTGATCCCATAGGCGACCGGCAGTGATAATGAAGTTCTCTTTCTTTCTCACCGAAGGCCCGTGAAATGACCGCCCGTTAGAAATGGGATCGACTGCATTGAAGGGACCGTAGAAATGCAGAAGCGATTCGAGCATATTCTGGGTAGGAGCTGTCACCGTATCGGCCCCTCTCAGTCCGGCCCTGACTGCATTCCGATATCGCCAAAAGGAAGGTGGTGCGGGGCATCCTTTGACTGCGGCAAACCAGGAGAAGACACATGAGTGACCAACCACCAGGGTCGGAACTCGCCAGGGAAGAGCTCCGTAAGAGTAACTGTTGAGGTGAACGACATCGGGTCGAAAAAAGTCTTCCAGCTCAAGCAACCACCCGCCACACCGCTGTACGTCATTCCAGGGCGAGTCCATCCATTCGAGCTTGAAACGGCTCTCGAAGAGTTCCACATTGTCCAGTCTGACGAGTGCCCGGCGTTGGTCTGCGGTTAGTGGGGCTCCCATCGTGGCGAGAGCAAACTGGATTCCCTGGTCGCCGAGAGTGGTTGCAAGCTGCAGTGCAAAGTTCCAAATTCCACCTACCGTATCGGTTGTCATCAGAACCCTTGCAACCGCATCTTTCATTACAACCTGTCTTTTGGGAATCGCCAGCATCGCATTATCGTGCCTTTACTTTCAGTATAGAAGTGACAGCGGTGTTTTCCCAATGTCGTCCACCGAGTCGCGTTTGATGAATCAAGGGAGTCGCTACCAAACGCAGGGGTTCTCAAGGTTTGGTCGCCATGCTTTCAGTGTTGGAAGGCTTGTCGATGATAGGGGGTGTCTCTCGTCCAGGCACATAGCGGCGGACGACTTCTTCCGCGAAGGCAGCAAATTCAGAAGGATCGATCGGAGGAGAAGTGTAGCAGGGACGCTTTCCCCGCGAAGGAGGTGTAAAGCAAAGAGTCAGAGTGACTTTGAAGTCGTGAAGAGCTTCCATCTGGCGATCGAACCACCGAAGGGCTCCGGGCTGAAGCCAGTCGCACCAACTGATGCCGGTCCTGACCCTGCTGACTCCCAGTTCGCGAAGGAGCGCGACTGCATGGTCTAGTCGAGGATCCTTGAAATGGAACCACTGACAAATCCCCATTTTGGGTCGAAATTTTGAAAATGCAGGTTTTCTGCTGCCGTCTGGACGAACCAGTCCCATGTAGAAATGGCGATAATAGGAACTGCCCTCGGACTCCTTGTGCCTTGTTGCGGCTTCCCATGATTCCGGCAAGTCGAGGAGACTGTACCAGAAGACTGCTTCCACCCGGTCGAGGAGAAGTTCACTGGTTCGCTCTAGGCCGAACGCCTGTACTTCTTCGGAACCAAACGAGGACGCGCCTGCTTCGGTGATCCAAATCGGCAAGTCAGTTACCGCTTCAATCTCCGAAACCTTGTCAGGCCATTCGTCAATGTCCCACAGGCTCCAATCCAGTGGAAACCCGTGTATGGCAACCACGTCGATCTCATCGAGTAGACCGTAGCTTGCAAGCAATTCGACAAAGTTCGGATCAACAGGAGAAATGCCTCCCAGAACCAGTGTGAGATCGGGTCGGAGGCGTCTAATCCGTTTCGCTGCCAGCCGTGTCATTTGCGTGAACTCTCTCCAGTCTGGATCCATTTGGAAGTCCCAGTGCGAGAGATTGTTAGGTTCATTCCAGAGTTTGATCGCTTCCACCATGATTGACCTCCTGGAATCTTGAAGGCCCACATAAAAATTCTAGGAGAGGCGCTCAGCTTGTTCAAAGAAACCAGCCCCTTCAGAATCAAGCACTCCTGTATCGAGACAGCAATGTAGCTGTCTGATAGCCGTGCAAAGCTCCGGCCGGACACGTCGATTGCTGATGCTC
>DATGOF010000661.1:0-3387 GCA_035306285.1 Acidobacteriota bacterium
CCGGAAGGTCATTAATCACCGCAACCAGAGCATTTTTCCATGCCGTCCGGAGATTCCCTTACTATCTGATTCGACCTCAGGAGTCACTTATTAATTTCCCTTCAAGTCAGGAGAAGATTGAGAATGAAGAAAGACAAGAAGACCGAAACCCAGGAACCAAGCCGGCGCGAGTTTTTGGGAACGGCTGCTGGTATCGCGTCCGCTTCGCTGGTTTCGACGGTGACCGCACGGTCTACCCATGCGAAGCCACGTCTTTCCGTGCACAGCCGCCCGCTGGGGGCTAATGACCGCATTAATCTTGGCTTCATTGGTTGCGGTATGCAGTTTTTGGGCCTTCTGCACCGCGCCTTTAATGACCGGAAGGAAAAAGTAAACGACTTCGAGTATGCCGCTCTCTGTGATGTCTGGCAGCCCCGGCTGGATCACGCGAAAGAACTCACCGGCGGGCACGCCACTTATCGTGACTACCGAGAAGTACTTGCGAGATCGGATATTGACGCGGTTGTAGTGGTCGTGCCTGATCACTGGCACTTCAAGATCGCTTCAGAAGCCTGTCGGGCCGGCAAGGATGTTTATCTCGAAAAGCCGATGACCTATACCATCGAGGAGTCGGCGGAGCTCAATGATATCGTCAAAGAAACGGAACGTATCCTCCAGGTGGGGGGCTCAGGCCCGGCCGATCGATTGAACTGGCAAATCAATGAATATATCCGGGCCGGCAAAATGGGCAAGGTTCTCTGGGGATTGATCAGTTACAACCGCAACACTCAGGAAGGAATGTGGAACTATCCGATTCCTGGCGTCGGAAGTACACACTGGCCGGATGCTGAGGTCAGCCCGGACAATCTGGACTGGGAGATGTGGCTGGGGCCCGCCCCGAAGCGACCTTTCAGTCCCGAACGCTATTTCCGCTGGCGAAAGTACTGGGACTACGGAGGTGGTAACGCAACCGACCTGCTTTATCACCGGCTGGGAACGATGTCGACCATGATTGGGTTCGACTTTCCAACTCGTGTGACCGCCGCCGGGGGAATCTATGTACAAAAGGACCGGGAAGTACCCGACACCTATATGACGATGGTGGAATATCCGGGAGACTACACGATCAACATGATTTCGTGTATGGCCAATGCTACCTCAGCACCGCTCACGGTTTATGGTAACTGGGCGACACTGGAAGTGCTCCGAGGTCCTGTACAGGCCGGTGATTCTATGGGAGATATTTCGCGCGGCCCGAGGCAGCGAACTCGCGAATATGCAAAAATTCAGGCGGAGCGACACTTTGAGAACGAATTCAAAGAAGCCAACAACGGACAGACAGAGGTAATCATTGAAGCGGAAGAGAGCCAGGATCTCGTCGATAATTGGCTCGAATGCATACGTTCTCGGCAGCAACCGGTTTACGACGTCCTGAAAGGCTATCAGGTCATGACGGCCATCAAACTCGGCGTCGATTCGTATCGGGAAGGGGTTGTCAAAGTCTTCGATCCCGAGAACCGCACGGTTCTCTCCCAACCACCGGAACGGGAAACCTTCCCGCCCGCTGGTGCTTAAGCTCTGAACCGGGGCCGGACTCACCGGCCCCGCTCTCTTCCCCTTTATCGCGCAGTCAAGAACTGCAAAGCTTGTAACCTGAGATGAAATTCTGGGCTAACTGGCTAATCTTTAGCCAGTAAGAAGAACTACATCATGGCAGGCCTTGGAAGCAGTCCAGTCAAGTTTCAATATTCTGACTCGGCATGGAATTGCTAAGCCCGTTTCAGTCTTGACGTTTTAAGGAAAATACAATCGATGACAACAGCTGAAGGTGTTCTTGAGATTTTGCCTAAGGGCTTTGGTTTTCTCCGGAGCGCGGCTAATGCCTATAAAGCGGATCGGAAGGACATACATGTGCCGCGGTCGATCATCTCCAAGTATCGTCTAAAGGAGGGTTCCTTTATTGTCGGAGTTGCTTCGCCAGCTCACCGACAGAAGCGAAGCGCACAGCTGAAGGAGATCCATTCTATCGATACCCTCCCGGTGCCGGATTATGAAAAACGGCCTGATTTTGCCCAGCTCACGAGTATCGATCCTTTCGAGCGACTTCGCATCGACGAAACCGGTGATCTGAGCATGCGAGCTCTTGACTTGATAGCGCCGATCGGTAAAGGACAACGAGGTTTGATCGTCGCGCCTCCCAGAACGGGAAAGACGACACTGCTCCAGAAGCTGGCCACCAGCATCAATGCAATTCACCCAGAAGTCCATTTGATAGTTCTTCTGATTGACGAGCGCCCCGAGGAAGTTACGGAAATACGGCGAATGACCGGCTCAGAGGTCTTCTCATCCTCCTCGGACGAAATTTCCAAGAACCACGTGCGCCTGGCCGAGATCGTCCTGGAGCGGAGTCGCCGCATGGTGGAGTCCGGAAGGGACGTTGTGATTTTGTTGGACAGCATCACTCGGATGGCCAGAGCCTACAATCGCGAGCATCGCAGCTCGGGAAGAACGCTTTCGGGAGGGCTCTCGGTAGGCAGCATGAACAAGCCCCGAGAATTTTTCGGAGCAGCCCGCAAGGCCGAAGAAGGAGGAAGTCTGACTATTATCGCCACGGCCCTCATTGACACCGGTAGTCGAATGGACGACGTGATTTTTGAAGAATTCAAGGGCACCGGGAACATGGAGCTTGTTCTCGACCGACGTATCGCGGATCGTCGAATCTGGCCGGCTATTGATATTCGTGCTTCGGGAACTCGCAAGGAAGAGAAACTCCGGGATCCGGAATTGCAGTCGCGTGTGAATATCCTGCGGCGAGTTCTCTCAGACCTTCCTCCTGATCAAGCAATGCAGATGCTCCTCAATAAGCTGGAGCAGTTTCCCGACAATACTACTTTTCTGAAGCAGATCTCAGCCGGGTGATGGGCGCCGCAGGCGTCGGTCGAGAAGCACCATTACTGCCAGCCAACCAGAACCGAATAGGTAACCTCCCAGAATATCTGAAGGCCAGTGGGCGCCTACATAAACCCGGGACGGGCCGACCAGAAGAATAAGCATTGCTGAGACGATCACGATTATGGATCGAAGTGGCCCGGCTAGGCCGCTTCTTCCTGCCAGGTAAGCAAGGAAGCCGAAGTAGGTGATGAAAAGGACCACATGACCGGAAGGAAAGCTTTCGTTAGGGTACTCGATCAGAATCTCGACAAGGCTGCCGTTTGGACGCTGACGCGCAATTGCCACTTTCAGCAGTCGATTCAAGAGCGCGCTGCCACCCACACCAATCCATATGACAACGGCCCATCGGTGACGTCCCATCAGATGGAACGTGAGTCCCGTCGCTGAAACGTAGAGATAAGGGACCCAGTCTGCTCCCAACCAGGACACGAACCACATCAACTGGTGGATGGCCGT
>DATGOF010000662.1:0-5687 GCA_035306285.1 Acidobacteriota bacterium
CGAGATGTTTGTCGGAGTAGGAGCTTCCCGGGTGCGCAGCCTGTTCCAGCAGGCTAAAGCCAGGACGCCGTGCATTATCTTTATTGACGAAATCGACGCGATAGGCCAGGCCCGTTCCTCGGTTGGAGCAATCTATACCAACGACGAGCGCGAGCAAACTCTGAATCAACTCCTGGCCGAAATGGATGGTTTCGAGTCTAACACCGGTATGGTCATCATGGCCGCTACCAACCGGCCCGAAGTGCTCGACAAAGCCTTATTGCGTCCCGGCCGCTTTGACCGCCAGATCCAGGTGCCGCTGCCCACCGAGCAAGGCCGTCTCGAGATTCTGAATATTCATACGCGCAAGGTTAAACTTGATCCCGACGTGCGCCTTGACCGGATCGCTAAGATTACGCCCGGTTTCTCGGGCGCCGATCTGGCCAATATTGTCAACGAAGCGGCCCTGCTCGCGGTGCGCCGCAGGAGCGACGTCGTCACCATGCGCGATTTCGATCTAGCCATTGAGCGCGTGGTGGCCGGCTTGCAGCGCAAGACGCCGCTGCGCGATGAGGTTCGACGCAAAGTGGCCTACCATGAGGCAGGGCACGCGCTCGTTGCGCACTTGCTTCCTACCCCCGACCAGGTCCATAAGGTCAGTATCATCCCCACTGCCAAAGGCGCATTGGGTTATACCATGCAAATGCCGGAGGAAGACCAGTATCTTTTAGGCGAACAGCAACTGCGCGAGCGCATGGCGGTGTTGCTGGGCGGGCGCGCGGCCGAGCTACTTATCTTCGCCGAGCCGACCACGGGCGCTGCTAACGACCTGGAGGTAGCCACGCAGTTGGCGCGGCGTATGGTGACCGAGTTCGGCATGACCGCGTCGCTGGGACCTGTACGCTATGTAACGCCCGCCGGCATGGGCTATCTGGGGGCACAGCCAACCCTCCGCAGCGAGCTAGGGCCGGATACGGCCACGCTCATCGACAAAGAGGTCCGCCTACTAATCGATAGCGCGCAGGAGCAAGCACTCGATCTTTTGCGCGCCAACATTGAGGCCCTGCACGAAATTGCTCGTGTCTTGCAGGAGGAAGAAGAGATCAGTGGCGACCGAATTGCTGAGCTTGTCGAAGCCGCCAGCGGTAAAGCGCTTCCCGAACAAGAGGGACAGGGTGACGTCCGAAAATTCGTGTAAGAAGGGCAAGGTGGTGGGAGTGCAATGCCTGCATGGGGGAAACTTCTATCAGGAAATCGGTGAGGATAGAGTCAGATCCGGATGTGGTCTGCTCGCGTCCCCGGGCGTTGCTTAAGGTAGTATGTGCTGCCAAGTCGTGCAGCATTGACTGGCCAGGCCAGTCGACTTCGTCGCGATTGCTCTGCCATCTAATCTCACCTGTCGCAAATGGGCTTGAGTTCTCTCTTGAGTTGTACGTATGAGACGGGAGGATTCTTCGTCAATAAATAAACACGGGGGTACCAACCGGGACGGCTTGGGCCAAGAATATCAGGTCTCGTGAACCCAGGCGGATGCAACCGTGAGTGACGCTCTGCCCTAACAGTTTTTCGTAGAGTGTCCCGTGAATGTAATAAGGGCCTCCTAGTGCCAGAGCGTACTCACCTAAAACCCCTGATTCAAAGCGTTCGTGCTCATGCGCTGGAATTGGCTCACCCTCTTCAAGAAAGGCCCAATCCGGCTTTCGCCAGACGGGGTTGGCAACTTTGCTGAGAATGCGAAACCTACCGCGCGGAGTCTTGAAGATCCATTCCCTTTCCCCGTCCGTTAACCGCTGCTCACTGCCGGTCGAGCAGCGCACAACTGCAATCGTACGATCATGCAAAGTCAGCGACAGGCGATTCGCAACCGTATTGATGAGTATGTAATAGCCACTTGACGAAGGAGTTTCTGTAAACCAGTGCTCGGGTACAGGGTTCATTGTCGCTTCCAAGAGGCTCGGAAGACCAGGATCGATTTCAAGTAGCGGGAAGGGAAGGGGCGTCAATTCCAAAAGCCGACTCAACTCTACAGCACTTGGTTCGAGGATCGACCGGCCAGTTGACTTAAGGGAAGATGAGGACACATCGGTTGATGACGCATCGGTTGATAAGGAAAAGAGACAATAAAGGAAAGTCCCGGCCAACAGGACCATTATGGAGGCCAGGTAGATTTCGACATATCGAATAAGAGTCCTCACGATTGGTATCTCCAACCGCCCAGGTATTTCCAGTTTGAGAGTGACCCCTCAACTATCGCCTGCCGGTTCTCCGAATTGCCTCTTCGATGTCTCTAGTGATCGTCCCCGCTCTCTCAGCGGCAGACTTTGCCTCATTCAGGGCATCCAGAAACCGTTCTTCCTCGAAATGTTGGCGAGCCTGGCTGAGCGATTCTCTACTGGCTTCAAGGCTGGACTGCATGGCTTCTAAATCAGCAGCAGTCCCCTTGCCTCGAGGAGCCCGCGTTAGAGCATCAGCGGCGGTCTCGACGACCTCCTCTGCTTCCCCTATGGCTTCTTGAGCTTGCTTGCTAACGTTCTCTTTGTTCGCTGCGGCTGCACTGACGGCTTCCTGGGCAGCCGTCCGAGCTTGCGATAGGAGCTCACTGGCGCGGTCATAACTGCGTCTCAGAGCAAAACGATCATCCTGAGTTTCGATTTCGCGCTCTGCTTGCCTTAAAGCCTCTTCAGCCGCTTCAAACTCTTCGGGCGCATAGACGGCTGCCTCAGCTGCTCTAGCCTCGTCCAATGCTCTCCTTGTGTCTTCCAGCTCTTGTTCCGGCCTTTGAGCACAGGCCAGCAGGAGGCTCAGCAGAGTTAACATCGTTATTTTTTTGAGAGTCATTGTGGCCTCCGATCAGGAAGAAAAGTCGGGTTGTATCGCCATGGCGTCGCTCCCTCTTTAGCGTCGAGAGAAGAACCTTGATAGGGTCCCTTAAACGCCCTAAAAGGGTCCGCAGGATCGCAGCGCGCTCGATTCGGGCAAACGCGAGTGTACCCCGAGACAAGTACTTCAAAAGCCTTGATATCTAAGTTTAGCAGACTCATTACGGCCAGTCTTGAGACTTTCCCAGAGCAGTTCCCACGTTTCAGTTTTGAGGGACTTCTTTGTTACCTCTGAAAAGCCGGGGATTCAGCTGGCAGGTTCATCGCATGGGGCCGCAGGGAAAGAACAGGCGTCCAATAGTGGCCATTGACCACCTGCGGAGTCACCGCCGTCGCCACTTTTAAACGACCCTGACATCTGCTACAAGCGCTTTACAGAGAGGTTTTCTAAACGCTTCAAAATAGTTATTTCAAGATAGTTATGGGAAGGTACGTCGCTGAATATGAATCCGACCATCACCAACAATTCCGCAAGCCGATTCTTGATCCCCTACGTCGTGGCCCAGAGAGAGGGAGAAGCACTGAGAAGCGGGTGGGACTCAGCCATTGGTCTCTACAATCCCTCCGACCAGTCTCAGAGATATCGCTTCCAGTATTTCAATGATGAAGGGCAGCCTGTTGCCGAGTTTCTGAGTCAGCCCGTCCCTGCCAGGAGCAACCTTTTCGATACCCCGGAGACGATGGCCGAAGGTCGGACATACCGGGCTATAACCGGGGATCCACGAGTTTTGCTGGAGAGACAATTCAGCGGCTATCTCATTGTCGAAGGCGAGGATCCTTCTTACCCTTTTCACCTCGGTTCCTGGATGGCCCGCGGGGGCTCGGACTTCTCGGGTGACGATCACGAGCAGCATAAAAGCTTTGGCTTCAACCGGGCCGGCTGGCAGGTCCCGGCAATTCCCATAGCCGTTTACGACGGGAGGACCACAAGTCGAATCATCTTTCCAGGGTTGAACCTGCGGCCGCAGGGATCGACGGACGACTGTCCGAGACCGTCCGTTGCCGGTGTTCCAAATGGTTGGGACATTGGTGTGAGCCTCGTTAACGTAGGCCAAGAGTTGGCTCGAGTGCGGCTTTCATTTATTCCCGACGGATCTTCCGCCGTTATAGACAGCGAAAAGGTGGTGGAGATGGAACCGGGAAGGAGAGTAGGGTTGATTGCGAGCCAATACCTTCCGGAGGATGCTGGCAAAGGCGCCCTAGTAGCCACAATAGTGGAAGGCCTCTCTACGGTACTCGGCTTTGCTGCCCAAAGTGACCGACGATTTCAATTCTTTGGATATGGTGTTACCGGGCAGGTGGAGTTCAACGATGCTAACGAGGGCGGCGACCCAAGTCTCATCACGAATCTCAGCAAGGACTTCGTGATTCCGTATTCGGTTCGCGTCGACAATGGTGGCGAAGGATACAACAGCGGTGTCAGCATATTTAATCCCTTATCTTCCGACTTGAAGGTGGAGATCAAGCTTATTCATCAAGACGGCTCGCCTTATAAGACGCTATCGCACGCGGTCCCGGGGGGAGGAGTATTCTACCGGCGTCTGGAAGAGCTGGAAGTCTCAGCCGATTTCCTGGGTTGGATGCGGTTGACAGGCGAGACCGAGTTTTACTGTACGGCACATGTTGTGCGAGGCGGATTCGACACGGAACTTCGCGGCTGGCAGAGTTTTGCATTCGATGTGCCAACAATTCCGGCTTCGACGACCACTCCTATAGCAGGGCTTATCGGGCTCGCTGTCAACGAATCACTATCTGTCGAGGGGCCCCCGGTCTGTCCCCCACTGTATCCTGAAGAAGAGGAAGACGTGGAGCACTTAAACGGGTTTGACATAGGCGTGAGACTTACCAATCTTGAGGATGCTCCGGTCACGATTCGGTTGGAGTTTCAAAAAAGGTATGTAGGGGATGAGCCGGATCCCTCACCTCCAGAGATTAAAGTCAGCCCTCAGGGGTCACACACGATTGCTCCCCAGGGAAGCATCGGCATTGTGATTGGGAACGACTTCGGGGAGACTCCGGATCTGGATGACGGTGCTTTAGTCACCCGGGTGCTCAGTGGCCCGGCCAGGCTGATCGGGGTGGCCGTGGAAAGCGACCGATTCTTCCACTGGTTCAGTTATTCGGTGCAGACGCAGGGGGTCTCTGAACTGCCAGCAGTCGAAGACCAGCCCCCCGGATGAGTCAGGAAGGCGTACCGGCGAAAAAGACCGACCAGTAAAAATCCACCAACGTATGGACAACTGCCGCAGCCGTGATCTTTCCCGTACTCCGATAGGTGAGTCCATAGAAAATTCCCGCCAGTGTGGCCAGTATCAGGTATACCCAGGGAATCTCGAGGTCGAGGGTACCTGCCGTGAGGTGTAAATATGGAGGATTAGCGTTGTTGATGTGAGCGAGGCCGAACAATAGCGAGGCCAGTGTCAGAGTTCGGGTTCGGTTGGTAGGCCAGATCTTTTCCATTAGATTCTGGAAAATTCCGCGAAAGAGAAATTCTTCCGGCAGCGCGATAAAGAAAAAAATAGCCAGAAAGCGCAAAGGCCACTCCTCGAAACCGGGGATGACGACACTGGGCGCCGCAAATTTCAGGAGCATGGCCAGCGGAATGGCCAAAAAAGCGGTGAACAAGCTGAAGTATCGTGCCGCCAGAGACCAATCTCGAAGGGAGAGCTCCAGCGTGTAACCGATACCTTCAATGGGAAACGCCACCAGAAACAGATAAAACGTAAAGACAAGCAACAGCAGGCTTGTCATTGTAACGGGAAACGCGGGTGCCAGTTCAAGCTTGGGAAGCCAGCTCATCTCCACCGGAATCCAGATGGTGATGGCCGC
>DATGOF010000663.1:0-8312 GCA_035306285.1 Acidobacteriota bacterium
CGCCCCTACAGCCATCGTCACGCCGGCGGTAACAATGGACGCTAGAGCCACCCAAGTAGAACTATCCATCATACTCTCCTTCTCGAGCTTCGAATTGCTGTTGGTGCTTCAAAACTCCTTCGCTCTGGTTTCCACGCCGCCGACTGACGGTCGAGGCTGAGGCAATATAGACCGTTGCCAGCACAGCGAAGATGTAAGCCTGGATCATCCCAGTCAAGAGACCTAACATTTGCATTAAGACCGGAATGAAAAGGGGGACAAAGGCGATCAGAATCGCTACCATCACTGTCCCACTCATCATATTTCCGTAGAGCCGAACAGCCAGAGCCACCGTACGCGAAATTTCACCAATGACATTAAAGGGCAACATCAGAAAGCTCGGTTGGATATATTGCTTCAAATAGCCACCGAGTCCCTGTTCCAAGATCCCATGAATCGGAACGGCGACGAACACACAGGCTGCCAGAGCCGCTGTCGTTGAAAGCGAAGCAGTCGGCGGTTGAAACCAGGGGAGGATGCTTAAAAGATTGGCGGTAGCGATGAAGAGAAAAAGCGTGCCCACAAAAGGCAGATATCGACCGGGATCCTGCTGACTGACCTCTCGGATTTGATTACGCATCCCGGTGACGGTTACTTCTAACAAGTTTTGAAACGGCGGGATTTTGGGGCCAGTCGTCACTTCTCGCGTTACCAGCCAGGACCCGGCCACCAGGATCGCCATTACAATCCAGCTGAAGACGATGGTAGCGTTGAGCTTTATGAAAGGCCAGGACTGAGACTGCCACAGGATCCATTCGTCGGTTGAAATTTGTATGTTGCTCATGGAACCTCACGTCCTTGTCAATCGCTCAGGCAGTTTCAATCCAGGGCTCTGAGTCCAACCTGACGAATCAGAAGCGTCCGTGCCGCAATCAAGGTAACTAAACATGCAACCAAAGCCAGTCCCCCGGCCAGAATCAGTACCAGGTAGAAGCTAGCGCATATGACGATCAGACGAAATGCCAGGCTGGCGAAATAGAGACGTAAAGGGCGTCGTGAACCGGGCATTCGCTGTATGGTCCACCACAACCCGCCGAAATAGAATGCACCGAGAAGAATTCCGCCGATCAAGGCTGTCGTAATCTTTAGCACATCGAACCATTCAATCATGGGATTGTGAAGCTTGAATTTCTGATCCCGGAAATCGCATTGGACTGCGCGGAGGAGCGTTTCTAGTTACCGGCTATCAATCACCATTCTCTCCCCTTTTCCGCTCCCTCTGAACCCACCACCATGCATTCATGCAACCAACGATCAACCCGACAAAAAGCAGCATCAACGTCCATGAAAAGCGGCTTGGCCATCGGGAGTCGATCCACAATCCAATGGCGACTCCAATCAAGGTGGGAACCGCCACCGACCAGCCAACCAGTCCAAACATGCCCAGACCGAACCACGCCGAGTATTCTCCCTCCTTGCGCGCTTTGATCTTGCGTTCCTGCTTTACGGATATATGCTTCTCCAGCCCTGCGCGAGCGTGATGACGATCTTCCTCCTGATCAGAATCGGTCATCGTTCTCTCTCAGTAAGTTCCAGATAGCCACGCAGAAAACTGGCTTCTAGTTTCGCTACAGCTGCGTTTGCTGCTCGCTCACGGTCACTCATCAAAGCAAACTCCTCCCGCACCGTGTTCTGCATTTGCTCTAGATTTGTTCCTCGAATTGCTTGACGAGTGGAAACCAGCACATTCCTGCCTTGCTTTACCAGTACACCTTCGTCTATGGCCACGATGCACTCTTCGCCTGCCTGATCGTCGAAAAAAAGTAAACCAGGAACAAGCGCCGCAAGAAAGTCCACGTGTCGCGGAAGTAGGCAGAAACTGCCATGCTTGCCTTCTGCCACGATCTTGGAGACTTCTTCGTCAACAACAACCCGACTGGGAATGAGTAGCTTTAGCCTCATTGATTTATTATTTCTTAGCTTCGTCCACGCTTCCAATCATATACAACGATCGCTCCGGATAATCATGGAACTCGTCATTCAAGATTCTTTCACAGCCGCTAAGAGTTTCCTCGATACTGACCCTGCGCCCTTCACTTCCGGTGAACTGCTCGGTGGTAAAAAACGGTTGGGTCAGGAAGCGCTCCAACCGCCGTGCCCGGTTGACCGTCCGTCGATCTTCCCTGGAAAGCTCTTCCATCCCCAGCATTGCAATGATGTCCTTTAGTTCTTCGTAGTGGGCCAGAGTACTCCGGACGTCACCGGCGATCCAATAATGGCGTCTGCCCACGACTGCAGGAGACAGCATCTCAGACGTGGACTGGAGGGGGTCGATGGCCGGGTATAGGCCCTCTGCCGCACGCTTTCGCGAAAGTACCACGGTCGCCGATAAATGGGAGAAAGCGTGTACTGCAGCCGGATCCGTAAAGTCATCAGCCGGGACATAGACCGCCTGGACTGAGGTGATCGATCCGGACGCAGTAGAGCAAATTCGTTCTTCCAACTCCGCCAGATCATTAGCCAGTGATGGCTGGTAGCCAACCCGGGACGGCAATTGTCCCATCAGCCCCGAAACCTCCATTCCGGCCTGAACAAAACGAAAGATGTTGTCGATCAAAAGGAGCACGTCCTGGCGGGCATCATCGCGGAAATACTCTGCCATGGTAAGGGCGGCATGACCCACCCGGAACCGTGCACCCGGAGGCTCATTCATCTGGCCGAATACCATCACTGTCTTGTCACGAACGCCCGCCTCCCCCATCTCCCGATACAGCTCTTCCGCCTCGCGGCTCCGTTCCCCGATACCACAGAAGAGACTGACTCCTTCTTGCTGTCCCACGACGTTATGGATCAACTCCGTGATTAGCACCGTTTTCCCTACCCCGGCGCCTCCGAATAGTCCGGCCTTTCCTCCCCTTTCCAAAGGAGACAGCAAGTCGATAGCCTTAATTCCGGTTTCAAACACTTCGGATCGAGTGTCTCTATGGGAAATCGCAGGCGGCGCCTGGTGGATATTCCTCCATTCCACGTCCTCCAGCGGTTCTCGCTCATCGATCGTCTGGCCGAACACATTCAAAACGCGGCCCAGGAGACTGTTGCCAACGGGTACCTGAAGAGGCCTGCCGAGATCGCGAACGGGAGCGCCACGACTTAACCCGCGAACAGAATTCAAAGCGATACCCCGTACGGTATCGGGGGTCAGCTGAGCGGCCACCTCGACGACGATTGCTTCTTCCTCTCCTACTCGCAATTCACTATGGATCCTCGGGAGGCGTTGGCCGAAGTAAGCGTCGATAACACTTCCGCGTACCGAGATTACATGACCGATGTTGTCGTGCCGATAGTGGGGTGAGTTGGAAACCATATCCTACTTCAAAGTGAGCTTAAAGGATCTAAAGCCGTCCTAAACCTAACTTCAAGTCTCCACGCTGATCTGAGCTTCAAATCCTCGTCTCCAAGAATCCGAATGATCAAGTCCATGATACAGATGGGAGCTCCTAATCTCACCCCGTGCAGCGCCTCTTCCGCTTGTTCACTGCCATTTGATTGATCACAATGGAAAAATGAACAAGAAAGATATGAACCAATGGGCGTAAAAAGAGTGTGGCCCGGTGAACCTTATCCGTTGGGAGCAAACTGGAATGGCCAAGGCGTCAATTTTGCTCTTTTCGCGGAAAACGCTACTGGGGTAGAGCTCTGCCTCTTCGATGGCGATGACCCGACCCGCGAGACGGAGCGCATCACAATCGAAGAGCATACGCACCAAGTTTGGCATGCCTATCTGCCCGATGTCGGACCGGGTCAGCTTTACGGGTATCGAGTTCACGGCCCCTATGATCCTGATAGCGGTCACCGCTTCAATCCCGCCAAACTTGTAATCGACCCTTACGCCAAGGCACTCACTGGCTCGCTCGAATGGGACGACTCCCTCTTTGGCTATACCGTTGGTCATGCGGATGAGGATCGATCATTGGACGAAAGGGATAGCGCTTCCTATTTGCCGAAATGCAGGGTGATTGATCCTTTCTTCGAGTGGGAGGAAGATCGGTTACCTCCCATTCCCTGGAATGAAACCATCCTCTACGAAGCCCATGTTAAAGGGATGACATTTCGCCATCCCGAGGTGCCGGAACAGCTCCGTGGCACCTACGCCGGTCTGGCATCTCGTCCCATGCTGGAACACTTCAAATCTCTCGGCGTTACGTCCATTGAGTTAATGCCTGTCCATTACTTTGTCACCAGTCGAAATTTGGCCGACAAAGGGCTCAGTGAGTACTGGGGATACAATTCGATCGGCTACTTTGCGCCGGATACCCGCTATGCCAGTCGGCCCGATGACGCGGCTCGTGAATTCAAGGAAATGGTCAAGACCATGCATCAAGCGGGCCTGGAGGTCATTCTGGATGTGGTTTACAACCACACCGCCGAGGGAAATCACCTGGGGCCAACCCTCGCCTTTCGGGGAATTGACAATGCAAGCTACTATCGCCTTGTGGAAGGCGATCTTCGCCACTACATGGATTACACAGGCACAGGAAACACGCTGAACATGATGCATCCTCGCACCCTTCAGTTGATTATGGACAGCCTACGTTACTGGGTCTTGGAAATGCATATCGATGGTTTCCGCTTTGACCTCGCTTCGGCGTTGGCGCGGGAACTGCACGACGTCGATCGTCTGGGAGCCTTCTTTGACATCATCCACCAGGATCCGGTTATCTCTCAAACGAAGCTGATCGCTGAGCCCTGGGATGTAGGAGAAGGTGGGTATCAGGTAGGCAACTTTCCCGTCGGCTGGGCTGAATGGAACGGGAAGTTCCGAGATACAGTGCGCGACTACTGGCGTGGAAAAGATCAGACACTGGCTAATTTCGCCTACCGGCTGACCGGCAGCTCCGATCTCTACGACACCAGCGGGCGTCGTCCTGTCGCAAGTATCAACTTCGTCACCGCCCATGATGGGTTCACACTGAATGACCTGGTCTCTTACAATGAGAAACACAATGAGGCCAACCAGGAAGACAATAAGGATGGCGAAAACCACAATCGCTCCTGGAACTGTGGAGCCGAAGGTCCCACCGACGACCCTGAAATTAATCGACTCCGGGGTCGTCAAAAGCGCAACTTCTTGACAACCCTTTTCCTCTCTCAAGGTGTTCCGATGCTGTTGGGAGGAGATGAAATTGGAAGGACTCAGCAGGGGAACAATAATGCCTACTGTCAAGACAGCGAAATCTCCTGGTTAGACTGGGACAACGCAGATGACAATTTGCTCGCGTTTACTCGTCGAGTTATTGGCATCCTGAAGAGTCATCCGGTATTCCGCCGACAGCACTGGTTTCAAGGGAAGCCGATACTCGACGCGAAGATCAGCGACATCGCCTGGTTCCGACCGGACAGCCAAGAAATGTCGGCGAAGGATTGGGAAACCGGTTATGCCAAGACCCTCGCGCTCTTCTTGAACGGAGAGGCACTGGTTAGCCGAGATCGTCAGGGAAACACGATTACTGACGACAGCTTTCTATTAATCTTTAACGCCCATGACCAGGCCATCGATTTTGTACTCCCCCCTTCCAAGTGGGGCAAGTCCTGGATCAAGGAACTCGATACAAACGAAGAGCAAGCCGCGGAATCGTCCGATCGCTTCGAGGCGAAAGGGAAGGTGAGATTATCGGGTCGTTCGGTGGTGGTGTTAAGGCGAGTCGACTGAATACCCCCAAAGGCCATTGCGGAGAGGGAGCATTTCCCTTCTCAAACGGTCGTAATAGTTTTCATCGAGAGGGACCTTTAGCTGAAACCTGAACCTTCGTGTTCTCAGCAGGTCGCCTGCTTCGCGCTCGTAGACCTCTACCTCGAGATCGTAAGCACCTGTCGACCAGATATTTGCAACTTCGACTCTCTTACGCCAGGAACGCTGATCCTGAGCGCGGTCAGTGACATAAACAATCCAATCGCGGCTAAAGCGCAGCTCACCTTGGCAGCCACCAAAGGTGTGAAGGTGTTTCACCGGGACTTCATATTCAACCTCCATTTCCCGGACTTGCCGGTTGACTACCGGTCTTTTCAATTGCTGCATGATTAGATCGAAATACTCGTTATTGAGGCCCTCCGAATCATCGCCAATGATGCTGAAGTTCCAGAGTCTGTCCCTTCCGAGCAGCCACTTCTGATCCTGATAAGTCAGGATTGAGAATCTTGTTGCAGACAGTCGATCAACCGTCTGAATGTCCAGCCAGCCCCAGCGCTGGCTATGTTCCTCTTTGGTCTTGCTATCGAAATAAATGCCCTGGTCAGAAATCGTGAGGTCTCCCTGACACGCTCCCCAAGGACTATGATCATGACGTACCTGAAAACTCTGTGCAGAGAGCCAGTTCGTCATTGAAACCATCGTGACCAGAGCGGTCAGCAGGATGTCAAATGACGGATTCTTCCAGAACCGTAGCTTCTTCCGGAGCATTTTTCAGCCTCCACCCTTTCCAAACGTAATAAATGACGGGATAAACGCAGAGCTCGAGAATGACTGAAGTGACCACGCCACCTACCATCGGTGCTGCGATTCTCTTCATAACGTCTGCGCCGATTCCCTGACTCCACATGATCGGTAGAAGGCCGACCACGATGGTAGCCGCTGTCATAATCTTCGGCCGGACCCGATGCACCGCTCCTTCATAGATGGCGTCTGCCAGATCCTTCAGCTTCTGCATCCTGCCCTGGCGCACCATCTTTTCATATGCAACGTCCAGATACAGGAGCATCACAACGCCTGTTTCGGCATCCAGACCCGCCAATGCAATAATGCCGACCCAAACAGCGATGCTCATGTCATAGTCGAGTAACCAGATGAGCCAGAACGCACCTACCAGAGAGAAAGGAACGGCCAAGAATACGATCATCGTCTCGAAGACAGACTTTGTGTTGAAGTAGATGAGGACGAAGATGATCATCAAGGTCATCGGTATCACCAACATCAGGCGCTGCCGAGCCCTTTCCATGTACTCATACTGACCACTCCAGACCATGTTGTACCCTGCCGGGATCTCGACCTTCTCGGCAACGGCCCGCCGGGCCATAGCAACGTAAGCCCCCACATCGATTCCTGAGACATCAACATAGATCCAGGCATTGGGTCGTGAATTTTCGGTCTTGATCATGGGTGCACCCTGTTTAACGCGGATTCGGGCAACATAGCCTAGAGGAATTTGCGCCCCGGTGGGTGTCGGAACCAGAATCGCTCGAAGATCCTGAAGATTGTCTCTTAGCTCGCGACTGTAGCGAAGATTGACCGGATAGCGCTCGAGCCCTTCAATAGTGGTGGTAATATTCATGCCCCCTATGGCGGACTGGATGACGTCCTGAACATCGCCCACCCTCAGTCCATAACGTGCCAGCGCCTGGCGATCGATCTCGAAATCCAGAAAATTGCCTCCCATCACCCGCTCGGAATAGACCGAGAGGGTACCTGGAAGCTCGCGAATGATCGATTCGACCTCCCTTCCAATATCCTCGAGAACGGCCAAATCCGGCCCCGAAAGCTTGATTCCAACAGGTGTCCGGATCCCGGTCGATAGCATGTCGATTCGGGTCCTGATTGGCATTGTCCAGGCATTGGTCAGACCGGGAAACTGAATAGCCTGATTCATCTCGGCAATCAGCTTCTCGTGAGTCATCCTCTGCCGCCATTCCGCTTGCGGCTTTAACTTGATGGTGGTTTCGATCATTGTCATCGGAGCGGGGTCGGTTGCTGTATCGGCACGCCCAATTTTGCCGAAAACCTGCTCTACTTCCGGAAAAGTAGCGATGATCCGGTCAGTCTGTTGGAGCAACTCTCTCGCCTTGGTGATGGACAGGCCGGGTAAAGTCGTGGGCATATAGAGAAGGTCGCCTTCCCACAGTGGTGGCATGAATTCCGACCCGAGTTGCGAGTACGGGATGAAAGCGGACAAAACGATCAACAAAGCCACCAGAAGCACGATCCACTTCCAGTGCAACACGAAGTGAAGCACCGGATCATAGATCCATATGAAGAAACGGCTCACCGGGTTCTCTTTTTCGGACCGAACTTTTCCCCGAATCCAGTAGCCCATGAGCACCGGCACAAGGGTTATTCCCAGCAGAGCAGCAGCGGCCATCGAATAGGTCTTGGTAAACGCCAGTGGCTTGAACATTCGGCCTTCCTGGGCCCCGAGGGTGAACACTGGGGCGAATGAGACAGTGATGACGAGCAAGGCAAAGAAGAGCGTAGGACCAACTTCGCGGGCCGCTTCAGAAATAATCTGCCAGTGATCCTTCTTACCGGCGTTCTGCTCCAGATGCTTATGGGCATTCTCGATCAT
>DATGOF010000664.1:0-3859 GCA_035306285.1 Acidobacteriota bacterium
GGTGCCGTCTCCGTTGTTGCGGAAAAATCGGTTCGGTTCGAATCGCCACAGCGTGGGATCGCCGGTGCCAAAATACAGATCAATGTACCCGTCATTATCGACATCCCCCACTCCGGCTCCCATGATCCCTGCGGGGTAGAACAGGCCGGCTTCCAGCGTTATATCCGTGAAAGTGCCGTCCCGATTATTTCTGAACAATCGAGGCGCATCTGGATGAACCTGCTCGAGTGTACGAACGGAATAGTCCTTGTGAAACCCCTGAATGACGGCATCGAAATCCGCCAGGCTGGTCGTCAGGATGTCGGGGTGCCCGTCTCCGTTATAGTCGAAGAAGAAGGCAACGAAACCTTTGTGGGGTGGTTGCACCACACCGGCCCGCTCAGCGACTTCTGAGAATGTAAAGTCTCCGTTGTTTCGATACAGACGATTGGGGGCCGGATACCATCCATTGACGAAGAGGTCCAGGTCGCCGTCGAGGTCGTAGTCACCCAGGGCGATGCCGATCGTACCCCACGCGGGAGGTTCAACCAGACCGGCCTGGCGCGTCACGTTGGTGAAAGAACCGTCTTTATTGTTGCGGTAGATCTGCGGAGTTGATCCATCTTTAAGAACCCCGTTGGCCACGACCAGGTCCAAGAATCCATCGTTGTTGAGGTCGCCCCAGAGACTCACAAAGCCGGTTCCCGGATCGTCTACTCCAGCCGACTGAGAGACGTCCTTGAAAGTGCCGTCTCCCTGATTTCGGAAGAGTTGATTGCGACGTGGACCATGCCAGGCATTACCGGACACGTAGATATCGAGAAGTCCGTCATTGTCATAGTCAACAAAGTTCAGGCTGTATCCGGAAGGAACCTGGGCGAGGCCCGCTTCGGCGGTTACATCCTTAAATTGGCCTTCCACATTGCGATAAAGCACAATGTTGGTATTACTGCCTGCCAGCAGGAGGTCGAGATCACCATCACCGTCATAGTCCCCCCATGCCACCGTACCGTTGCCGTCCATCCGGTCCAGACCTTTCCCTGGCGCGACGTCAATAAATTGCAGAAGCTTTGCCTTCTGGTCGTTCACGCGTTCTTCGCGAAGGGGGAAGATAAGGTCGGCAGGTAGTTGAGATGGATCGTAATCGAGTTTTTCGAGACAAATCCTGAAGAGAAACTGATCAGTTGGATTCCAATCCTGCTGAAAAGCAGTGAGAAACACATCCGCCGCATCTCCGAATTGTCCCTCGAAATAATAGTTTGCTCCCATTTCTCGCAGCGTCTCCAAGCGAGCGCTGGTATCCAGAGGGCGCTTTAGCCTGACCGCCAGGGTGTCGAGAGCGCTTCGATACTGGCCTTGAAAGCCGCGCGCCTTTCCCATCAAGAGAAGGGCGCTGTTCTCCTCAGCCGAATGGGGGCGTGAGTGGTGGAGGACACTTTCGAGAAGCGACACTGCCCGTTCCAGGCGAAAGGCGTTATAAGGTGAGTGTATCAACTCCCGGGCCATCTCTATCATAAAGCCGCGATCCGAGGCCCCGAGCTCTTCGATTGTCTTGGCGAGATCATGGCTTAATTCCGGATCGTAGTGCAGGAAAGAGGGGATTGCGTGGATTTCCCACTTCAACTTCAGAGAATCCAGGTGTTGGGGATTTTGAGCAAGGGCCCTGTCTAGCTCTTGCGATGCGTTCTGAATGGACTCTCGTCCTCCTGCTTCGAGGGCGTCCATCAGGTAACTACGAGCCAGCTGGTAGTGAATAGCGGGATCGGAGGGATTCTGTTCCAGAAGCCGGTTCAGTTCGGTCCGCGCTTCCGCGGTTCGTGCCTGGCTCAACAGGCCCCAAATCCTTTCAAAGCGGCCATCAGTCGGCGAGCTGCTGACCCGTGCAGCTAAGGCTTCTACACCCCGGGGAATGGTACCAGGCGAGTAAGTACTGCTTCCTAGCAGTCCGCCAAGAATAACAATTGCCACAGAGGTGATCCGTAAATGCATGTACGCCTCCTGCACACTGATCCAGTGTGTTAGTCGGTGGTCCGGTTGCACCGCTCTTCCATGCGTTCCCCCCGGCTCAGAATCGGGAATTCTTCAGCACCATGAAATGCACTCGGAGCTGGTCGGCAATCATTGACTGAGATCCTTTCCCTGAGGAGATCTCTCGTACGGGGCGATCTTAACACGCTCCTCATGTTTTGTCGGGACAAAAACAAGTTTTAAGCAACGTCGTCTGGACCATTGAACACGTCGAAAAGCTGGCGTACGATAGTGTCAATATATATTTCCTTATGCGGCAGACCGTGGCAAACGACCTGAACCAGCAGCGCTATGACTGTCGATCCATAACTTCTGTTGCGGCGCCACAGCAGCTATGGCCCCGTAGAACCGATCAGGGAGTACAGCTCTACAGCACAACACTTAAAGACAGCCTGGCAACGGCTACATAGATCCAGCACCGCGTGCCAGCCCGTTCGAGTATTCAGGGCCGCCTCAACAGGTGCCGGCCACTCTTTGATCCGCTCGAGGATGGAGGGAAAACTTATGGGAATTCGAACGGCAGAGAAAGCCAGCTTGTCTTTTGCGTGGTTTCTCCTATGGGCATTGCTCTCGATACAGCTTCTGGCCCAGGTCGGGCAGGGAACCATTACAGGCCGGGTCACAGATCCCAGTGGAGCCATTCTTCCCGGGGCAGAGGTCACTCTGACCAACCAGGCGACGGGAATTTCTCGCTCCCACGTAACCAACGACGTCGGTGAATATACCTTCACGAATCTTCCGCCTGCCGGCTACCAGATTTCAGTTTCTCTACCCGGGTTCAAGACGTCGATCGTCAGGGATGTGACTCTCTTCGTGAACGACACGGTACGGGTCGACGTACGTCTGGAGGTCGGCGAGATCCAGACATCGGTGGATGTCGAAGGTGCAGCTGCTGTCGTACAGACGGAGACCACCTCGGTCGGAAACGTGGTCGACGGGACTCAAATTGAAGAAATGCCACTCGACGGGCGTGGAGATCTGTTCAGACTCCTTTCGTTGGCCCCTGGAGTGCAACGGGGTGCAGCCAATCCGATGATAGCCGGAGGAGACTGGTGGGGGGCCGCCAATATGACCGTTGACGGGGTCGCCAATAATGACGTCGGCAACGAACGAATTTTGGGTCCCATCCCTTCGCTCGACGCAATCGCAGAATTCAAGGTCATTGCCAACCTGGCTCCTGCCGAGTTCGGCAGAGGCAGCGCTCAGGTTGTTGTAGCGACCAAGGCAGGAACTAACGAGTTTCACGGCAGCCTTTTCGCATTCAATCGTAATCGTGCTCTCTCGGCCAAAGATTTCTTTGCTACCAGTCTTCCGAAACCACAGTTCAACAGGAATGAATTCGGAGGTACGTTCGGGGGTCCGATTATCCAAAACAGCACTTTTTTCTTCGTAAGCTATGAAGGGCTTCGTTTTCCTTCTTCCAGCACGAACGTTGTAGCGATGCCCACGGAGGCGCTGAAGCAGGGCGATTTTAGCGGCCTGGAGCCTATCGTGGATCCTTCTACCGGAGAGCCTTTTCCAAACAACCAGATCCCGGCAGATCGCATCAGTTCCGCCGCGCGGGAATTGATGGCCTTTGCTACCACTCCTAATCTCGCCGGTACCGGGCCGGCCGGGTTGGGAAACAATCTCGTTGTCAATGTCCCACGGCGCGAGAGCATGGATCGTTTTTCAGCCAGGATTGACCACCATTTCGGCGCGGGAGACCGAATCACCGGTCGATTCTACCTGGTAGATAATGGTCCTTTTACTTCTCCGGTGGGGGGAGGTACCGATCGTTTCGGTAACTGGGGAGGTTTCGGGATTGCTACGCGAAACGTTTCCGCCTCATATCTTCGGATATTTTCGCCGA
>DATGOF010000665.1:0-2790 GCA_035306285.1 Acidobacteriota bacterium
GATGACCACCAGTTTCGGAACCACCCTCAGGATCGGCTGGGAAAGAAACTGGAAGATCGGTTCGCGGAAAATCCAGGCGACCACGAAAGTTGCAACGATCGCAATGACAGAATAAAGGATCCGCCTCCTGAGCTCGTCAAGATGCTCCAGAAAGGTCATCCGTCCGCCGAGTTCCGTTTCCTCGTCGTCGAATTCGTCGAAGTCGTCGTCTTCCGGAGGGGGGCCTTTGACACCCGATCCTCCGGCCGAACTCGTGTCTATCGCCTGGTCCGAGGACTCGCTATCTGCTTCTGCTGAGCTCGAGGGCTGGCTTGTCGGATTTTCGGCCGGAACACGTTCCTCATCCGTTTTAGGTCCAGACGGATAATCTTCAAGTATATTGTCTCCAGTGTTTTCTTCAGGATCAGACGATGATCCCGGCACACCGGAAGGACGATTAGGATCATTCATTTGAGGGATAGTTTAGCTGAATGGAATGGATCAACTCACGAGTTGATCTCTCTCTGAATCTTCTTCAGTTCTTCTTGCTCGGACCGAACTTCTTCTTCCCAGGTCCGTTTCAGGTCGTTCGTGGCCTTCTTGAACTCTGCCAGACTCCTACCCAGTGATTTCCCCAACTCCGGAAGTTTCCGGGGCCCAAACACGAGCAGGGCGATAACAAAAATGACCAAGAGTTCAGGAAAACCCAAATTCCATCCCATAATATGGCTCCGTGAAAGTTCAGTTTAGTGCACAGCCTTCGAATAAGTCAATATCACCCGTTTTGTACCCCCCTCTTTCCCCTCCAAAGGATAGCGCGCGCTGGTGCTTTCATTGAGAACAATTGTGAGTGATGCGCATCTTAAATGATATACTGGACTCAATTTTGAAGAAAACAACTCAGAGGGTTAGCAATTTCATGCGAAACAGGCTCGGTTTATTTCTCCTTTTCGTAATTGTCACTGCCGCTGTCATCGGTGGTGTGGCAGGGAGTCAGGTTAATGCTGAGGCGCCACTTGAAGATGAGCCGCAACGGCTACTTAAGTCCTTTACCGAGGCGATTGCTACAATTCAGAGCAATTATATTCGAGAAGTTCCCTCCGAGGATTTGGTAGAGAACGCAATTCGCGGCATGTTGAGAACGCTGGACCCGCACAGTTCCTTTTTTTCCCGGCGCGACTATAACCGGCTGCAGGAGGAGCAGCAGGGAAAATATTACGGGCTGGGCATAACGATTCGGCCGGAAGCTCCTGGTAGCGGACGAGTCGTGATTGTTGAACCTCCCGCCCCTGGTACGCCGGCCTACAAGGCCGGGTTGTGAGCGGGTGATGTCATCGCCACTATTGAAGGCGAGCCGATCGACGACTGGGACCTCAATGAAGAAGTTATTCCTAACCTGAAAGGACCTAAAGGGACTCGCGTCAACATTACGGTCGAGAGGCCCGGCGAACCAGAGCCGCTCGAGTTCTCCGTCGAGCGCGATGAGATCCCTCTTTACACGATAAAGTACGCTTTCTGGATTGAGCCTGGAGTTGCTTATATTCGAATTGACCGGTTCTCTGAAACGACCGGCAGGGAGCTCGATCAGGCCCTCACCAATCTCGGTGAGAACCAGATGAAGGGTCTTTTACTTGATTTGCGCGATAATCCTGGAGGCGCTTTAAGCCAGGCACTGGAAGTGTCGGATCGGTTCCTCGAAAAGGGACAGACAATTGTCAGCACGAGAAATCGGAACGGAAAGGACCGGGAATACTCCGCTCGACGAGGTGAGCGTTACGAGTATCCGATTGTCGTCTTGATTAATGAGAATAGTGCCAGTGCCAGCGAAATCGTAGCCGGGGCGCTGCAGGATCATGATCGAGCCCTGATCGTGGGTAAGACCAGTTTCGGAAAGGCACTGGTGCAGACGATCTTTCCTCTCGAGGACAACCGGGGATTGGCTCTGACGACGGGTCGTTATTACACGCCCAGCGATCGGCTAATCCAGAGAGATTATTCAGACAGTTTCTGGGATTACTATAACAACCGCGACTCAGCCCAGGTTGAGAAGGAAGAGCGTGAAGAATACCTGACCGACGGCGGCCGGACCGTTTACGGCGGAGGCGGCATCACGCCCGATCGAATTGTTGAGGTTGAAAGGCTCGGCAAACCAGTACGACGGATCCAGAGAGCTAGCGGCTTCCGTGAGTTCGCTTCGAAACTATACGGCGGCGGCATCGAATCCGATGTGAAGTTCCATTATACGCGTGAGGAACTTGAGAAGCTGAGTCCGGAAGAACGCTCGCGACTGGCCAGCCAACTTGAGGTGACCGACCTGACGTTGCAGCGATTCGATGAGTTTCTCGAGCAGCAGGGTGTAGATCTGACCGAACAGGAGTTTGAAGAGAACCGCGAGGTAATCAGTAACATCCTGAAACAGGAACTGTTGATGCTGCTTTTCGGGGATGAGGAAAGCTATCGAATTGGGCTTCAACTGGATAATCAGGTTCAGGTGGCGCTAGATATGCTTCCCGTTGCTGCGTCCCTCCTTGAGGACCCGGATCGGGTAACTCCCGAGGCCCTGGCGCGTACTTCGGGAGAATCCGGGGCTTCACCGCCTAAGCGGGAGTGAGTTTGAGCTGGTAGAACGGGTTCTAAAGCGTTGCGCGTTATTCACACAGCAGTATCGGTCCGATTCCAGATGTAGGCGTGAAATGTCTTGGTGACTTCGAAACCCAGCCTCCGGTAGAGGTTAAAGGCCCGCTGGTTTGCTTCTGAAACGGAGAGACAGACCCTTTTCAAACCCTGTTCTCTGGCTTCGCTCAGGTAAGA
>DATGOF010000666.1:0-3169 GCA_035306285.1 Acidobacteriota bacterium
GAGAGAGAATCGTTTGGTCGGCCAATTCAAGTTGAACATTTGCGTAATCCTCGACGGCGTCCGGGACGTCCTTGAGGGGATGTCCTTTACAGAAGAGGAACGAGGTCATCCGGGCAATTTCAGGGAAGTTGAGAATCCAGAGACCCGCGTCAATCAGGTGAGTTCCCAGGTCAAGCAGACAACCGCCGCCCGCCAACTCTCGATCGTAAAACCAGGCCTTATCGGGCCCATACGCATTGTGGAAGGTCAACTCAACGACAAAGGTCCGTCCAAATTTTCCGGAAGCGATCATTTTCTTGGCTAACCGCAGCCCCTTCAGGAATCGATAGGAGAGATCCACCCCCAAGAGTCGATCCTGAAGCCTTGCAACGTTGATCACCCGAGCTGCTTCGGTGGCCGATCGAGCGAGAGGTTTCTGGCAGAAAACCGCGCAGCCTGCTTCCAGGCATGCAATTGCTTGTTCTGCATGCAGGGCATTTGGCGTAGCCAGTACTACGCCGTCCAGGCCATGCTGCAGCAGATCTGTGAAGCTGGTTAAGCGTTCGGCCGAGGGGGCTATGAGACTGCCTCTTTCAAGCATCTCCGAATCGGTGTCAACCAGGGCACAGACCGTGGCCTTCTCGCTCTTGACAATGCTGGCAAGGCGCGACCGTCCAATCCAACCGGTTCCCACGAAGCCAAGCTTCGGGTTATGTACCCCTGCCTTGCTTTTCGCTCTAGGGCGGCCGGTCTTCGTCGGTTCATTCATAGGAGATCAGAGCCTTCATAAAGCCCGGGGGCCTGGTGGAGAGCACCTCGAAAGCCCCTGCTATGTGTTCAATGGAGAAGAAGTGGGTGAACAAGGGGAAGGGGTTCAGCGAGCCTTTTATCACGAGTGCAATCGCTTCCTGGAGTCCTTGCTGGACAACCACGGGATCACGTTCATGAGCGTTAATGACTTCGATGCCCTTCCAGTTCCAGGACTGAAGGTCTATAGTCCGGACACCATCCTGGTGATACCCGGCAATGATGAGCTTTCCTCCTGTCCTGACCACCTCACTGGCGACATCAAGCGATACCTGATGCCCGACCGCCTCAATGACCCTCTCACATCCCCACCCTCCGGTGATTTCGAGGATCCGGGCAACTACCTTCTGGGGATCCTGGAATTGGATACAATGACGGGCTCCAAAGTCTGTGGCTATATCCAGGGCGCAGTCTCGCCGGGAAACGACGATGACTCGCGCTCCCGCACTGGTCGCCAGCATTCCGACTAGTGCGCCCATGAAGCCGACTCCGATGATCGCCACGGTCTGGCCCTCTTCGACCGAACTTCTACGAAAGATATTGCATGCACAGGCAAGAGGTTCGGCAGGAAAGGGTCTATTCTCCAGTTCAGGCGGTAATACCACGACTTCTTCCGAAGAAGCGATATCGTATTCAGCAAAAGCATGAGTGCTGACCAGCGCCACGCGGTCACCAGCTTGGCAACCAGACACGTTTTCTCCAACTGCATCGATGACACCCCATCCCTCATGCCCCGGAGACCCCGGGGGCAGTGGGTAGTCGAACCAGGGTCTCCCCTGCCAGGGGGGAAGATTGGAACCGCACACTCCACAGCCCTCAAGCCGAACTCGTACCTGGTCCGAATCGGGTGAGGGAGGATCGAGAGACAGCACCTGGAACTGCCGGGGACCGACGATCATGGCTGCGCGCATGAAGCACCGTTCCTTTCAGTGGTTGTTCCGATCGACGGTCGGCGGGACCGAGATTTTTTCTGCACCCGAGCCTTCATATGGTCAGCCCGCTCTTGTTGAGTTGTTCGGTGGCGAGTTCCATCTGAGGCGAGGCGGGTTGGTGCTGGAGCCATTCGGCGAGCTCTACCAGTCCCTGTTCGAGAGGGATCCGGGGTCGAAAGCCGAGTACTTGTTGAGCTCTCCCGACATCTGCAAAGCAATGGCGTATATCGCCGGATCTATACTGACCCGTTACCAGAGGTTCGTTTTGCCTTTCACTAACCAGGGTGCCGATCAGACGTGCAACTTCGAGAATGGTGATCGGCCGGCCACTCCCAATGTTGACGACCGTATTCACATCTCCTGGTACTTCCAGGGCGAGTTTGCAGGCGTGGGCCACATCGTGAACGGAGACGAAGTCTCGTTTCTGCCGGCCATCTTCAAACACCACTGGGGATCGGCCTCTTAGACAGCGAGAGGCAAAGATTGCCATCACTCCGGTATACGGATTGGACAGTGCCTGGCGGGGACCATAGACGTTGAAGAATCGAAGAGCCATGACTGGTATTCCATAGGCCCTACCGGTGATGAGACAGAGTCGCTCCTGATCGTACTTGGTTAGCGCATACACGGAAGCAAGGCCCGGTTGCTTTTCTTCCGGCGTCGGGATGGGTTCGAGTTCATCCCCTCGCTCATCCACTAATTCCCATTGTCGAGAACGCAACTGGTTTAGTGACCCGCTAATATGGTCTACTAGCTTGCCATCCGGGGTGCGATAGCGTCCTTCCCCGTACACACTCATGCTCGAAGCAACGATCAGCTTCTCTACGGGATGAGCAATCAGCGCTTCCAGCAGGGCGGCTGTCCCCAGACTATTGATGCCCGTGTAGCGGGCCATCTCATACATGCTCTGGCCAACGCCTACCACCGCTGCCAGGTGATAGACAGCATCGATTCCTTCTAGGGCTTTACGAACGACCGCCGCATCTCGCACATCTCCTCGGATCCTTTCGGCATCTCCGTTCAGATAGTCGGGCCATTGTTCGTCTGGGTGAACCTGTACTGAAAGAGCATCCAGCACTCTGACGGAGTGACCGTCATCAAGAAGCCGATCGACGAGATGAGAGCCGATAAAGCCTGCTCCCCCGGTTACAAGGATTCTTCGCATCGTTGTGTTCTCCTCCTCCCGAGTGATGAGTTGATCTGGAGGGCACCAGATGCGTCGAAGTACAGGACAGATTTCTCCTGTGTTTTAAACCCGAGTAAAATCGGGGAAAATCTACCGGGCAATGGCTGGAGCTTTGTGCCTGCTGCTACAGGAACGGAAAAATTTCCCCCGGTTCCGGTGGCCAAGAAGCCGTCACCGTTTCTTCCAACACGATGGGGAGAGAGTCTGGGGATCTTGGCTGAGAGCACTCTCTCCGGTACGGATAAACCGTCAATACTGGGAACTA
>DATGOF010000667.1:0-2263 GCA_035306285.1 Acidobacteriota bacterium
AGCGAAATGGCTAGAAAAGCACTGATTGCAAAGCAAAGAAAGAAACCGAAGTTCTCGACGCAACGGTATACCCGATGTCAGCGCTGCGGCCGAGCCCGAGGCTATCTCCGAAAGTTCCAGCTTTGCCGGCTCTGCTTCCGCGAGCTGGCTCTGAGAGGTGAGATTCCAGGCGTGACGAAAGCCAGCTGGTGATTGGTCTATACCTGGGGGACGCTCGACCAGAACTTGGAGAGGTCCCGGAGGATGGGTTAAGGAGAGAAGAAGAATGTCAGTATCAGACCCCATAGCGGATCTGTTGACCAGAATTCGGAATGCTCAACAGGCTTATCATGAGGACGTAGAAGTACCGTTCTCTAAGATGAAAGAGGCAATCGTCCGCATTCTCCAGGAAGAGGGATATGTAAAGGGCTACAAGGTGAATGACAAAAAGCCCTTTAAGACGATCTCCGTGTCTTTGAAGTATGTCGGAGACCGCGAGCCGGCAATTCGGCGACTACAACGTGTCAGTAAACCCGGGCGTCGCATCTATGTTCGCAAGGGCGAAATTCCGCCCGTGCTCAACGGACTCGGAATCAATATTTTGTCGACCTCAAAAGGCGTTCTTACGGGGAAGGCCGCTCGTCACCAGGGTGTCGGTGGTGAGATTCTCTGTGAGATTTATTAGTGATAATGAAGGTGTGAAATGTCTCGAATAGGAAGATCGCCCATTCGGATACCCGACGGCGTTAAAGTGAACATATCGGACGGAAGCGTCCGAGTAGAAGGGCCGAAAGGCAAGCTGGAGACACCGGTTCCCAATGGAATCCAGGTCAAGCTCGAGGATGGCACGCTGGTAGCCAGCCGCAGCGACGATGCACCCCAGAGCCGAGCCTTACACGGATTGACTCGGGCCCTGCTGGCCAATTCGGTTCGTGGGGTCAGTGAAGGCTTCGAAAAGCAGCTCGACGTTGTGGGAATCGGTTATCGAGCCGAAGTGCGAGGTAAGTCATTAAATCTCTCCCTGGGGCATTCTCATCCAATTGAGTTTCCGATTCCTGAGGGAATCGAAGTCAAGGTCGAACGAGAGCAGAAGGCAATACCCAACTATGTAGCCACCATTAAGATTGCAGGTCCGGATCGACAGCAGGTCGGCCAGGTGGCTGCTGATGTTCGAAGGCTGCGGTCACCCGATCCCTACAAGGGAAAGGGCGTTCGATATGCAGGAGAAGTGGTCCGACTGAAGGTTGGAAAGAAGGGGGCCTGAGGTAATGGCTAGGAAGTTGAGTCGAGCCGAAAGAAGGAGAAAAGTTCACCTGCGGATCCGCAGCAAGGTTCTCGGGACGCCGGAACGGCCGCGCCTCTGCGTGTTCAGGAGCTTGAAGCATACCTACGTGCAGTTGGTTGATGACACCCAGGGAAAGACCCTTTCCACGATATCGACACTTTCGCTGGGAGGCAGGAAGCTGACCCCAGGCAATAATGTGGCAGCTGCTAAAGAAGTGGGCAAGGCCGTGGCAGAGAAAGCCCGAGAGCTGGGCGTGGAATCGGTAGTGTTCGATCGAAATGGATACATCTATCACGGGCGCGTGAAGGCAGTCGCTGAGGCAGCCAGAGAAGCAGGATTGAAATTTTAGAGAAAAGGTTTGAGGTGTCTGAATGGCGAATGGCGGAACGGCAGAAGTAGAACTCAAAGACCAGGTGGTCGCGATCAAGCGCGTCACTAAAGTGGTCAAAGGTGGAAAGAACCTGAGTTTCAGTGCCCTGGTCGTGGTGGGAGATCAGAACGGGCGCGTCGGCTATGGTCTGGGGAAAGCTAAAGAAGTGCCTGCAGCGATTCGAAAAGGAGTCGAGAAGGCCAAGAAGAGCATGATCACCGTCCCGTTGAAGGGCACGAGCATTCCGCATGCAGTGCTCGGACGTTTCGGATCTGGTCAGGTGGTTCTCAAGCCTGCCGGTGAAGGAACCGGAGTAATCGCAGGAGGACCGGTGCGGGCCGTCATGGAATCAGCCGGTATCCGGGATGTTGTGACCAAGTCAATTGGGACCGCTAACCCACAGAATGTCATTAAGGCTACCTTTGAAGGCCTGGCGCAGTTGCGGAGCGCGGAAGAGGTGGCAAAGGTGCGGGGGATAGCCGTCGAGGACCTGTAGGCCGTACGGATGAAGGTTTTTCACAGTTAAATTGGTCCTGGAGTGAAGTGACAAATGGCGAAGAAGAATCCGACTCTAAAGATAAAGTATGTCAGGAGTGTGATCGGCCGCCCGAAAGCACAAAAGGAACTGG
>DATGOF010000668.1:0-5952 GCA_035306285.1 Acidobacteriota bacterium
AACTGCGGGGAATCTTAAGTGCATACGAACAACTCATCTCGAGTCCGATGACTGCCACGGTCCGTTTCACGGAAGACGGTCTAATACTCGATTGCAATGAAGTTTTTCTGAAGACCGTTGGCTGTGATGAAGACGAGTGTAACGGCCTGAGATTCTGGGAGCTACTGGCCGAGCCTTCAGAAAAGGAAAAGTTGCGAGAGGAGATCCTGGACAACCATCATTTATCTAATCGGCGCTTTACAATCTCGGTCAAAGGCAGCGAGGTGAGGCCTGTGCTCGGGTCATTTGCACTGCTGACAACCTACGGAGAACAAACCATTGTCCAGGCCACACTTCTGGATAGTCGACAGCTGAATACACTCTCCGAGCTGCTGCAATCCTGATTGAAGACGTGTCTATGGCTGACCTCTAAGGGATCGGGGGACTTTCGTTCACAGGGTCGTGTTCCAGTTCCTATCTTGCTCAGAATTGCCGACTTCTCTTAAGATAGAAGCAGTGCTACTAGACAGCTTCGGCCGCCAGATATCCGACCTTCGCATTTCGGTTACCGACCGATGTAATTTTAAATGCTTCTATTGCAAGTCATTTAAGAGCCTGGGATATGCGGATCGTGATCGGATTCTGACCTACGAAGAGCTTGAGCGTGTGGTTCGTATCTTTGCCCGCCTTGGAATCACAAAGGTCCGAATTACTGGTGGCGAGCCGATGGTTAGGAAGCAACTGGAAGACCTGATTGGCCGGCTTTCTCGCATCCCAGGCGTCAAAGATCTAGCCCTCACAACCAATGGTTTTAGTCTTTATAAGAAGGCTCGAATCCTCAGCGAGAAAGGGCTTCATCGCGTCACGATCTCGCTGGATTCTCTCAAGCCGGAGCGCTTTCAGCAAATCACCGGCAGTCGTGATTTCGAGAAGGTCTTGATGAGTATTGACGCAGCCGTTTCTGAGGGGCTCGACCCGGTAAAGATCAACTGCGTGGTGGTCCGTGACGTTAATGACGACGAGGTGGTCGACTTTGCTGACTTCGCCCGTAGGTTAGACGTCACTGTACGGTTCATCGAGTTTATGCCCTTAGACGAGGATGAGAAGTGGAACCGGGACCGCGTGGTTACCGGAGCCGAGATTCTCGAGCGTCTTCAAAAGAAGTATCGGCTTGTCCCGCGCGGTGCGTCCAGTCCCAGCGCGACTGCTCGGAATTTCGACTTCGCTGAAGGAAAAGGCCGAATCGGATTGATTATGCCGGTTTCGCGTCCGTTCTGTGGAGAATGTTCTCGGATAAGACTGACGGCCGACGGACAATTGAGAACGTGCCTTTTCTCGCTGGTTGAACACGACCTGAAAGGTTTACTTCGAAGAGGAGCGGACGACCGTGAACTCGAGGAATTCATCGTGACCACTGTGAAGAAGAAGGAGGCGGGGCATCGAATCAATCAGCCCGACTTCGTCGCTCCCTCTAGAAGCATGTCCTATATCGGCGGATGATCCCCATTTGATCTGACTGCGAAACGTTCCTACAATAAAGGCGTCTTCACTGGTATAAGGAGAAAATTAACAATGCTCAGCTTTACCGAGAAAGCAGTTCAGAAGGTACAGGAAGTGATCGGCTCTCAACCCGACGCTGAAGGTTTTCGCGGGATTCGTGTGTCGGTGGTGGGAGGGGGATGTTCAGGTTTCCAGTATGCAATGAATCTCGAGCGTGAAAGTCGTGAAAACGACCAGGTTATTCAGGTTGATGGGTTCCAGGTGTTCGTGGATGAGCAGAGTATGATCTATCTCGACGGAACCGAGATCGACTATATCGAAACCGTTCAGGGTGCTGGATTCAAGTTCAACAACCCGAACGTGTCCGGTACCTGTGGTTGCGGCGAATCCTTCCATGTCTAAGTAGGAAAACAGACCGCCTGTATGGCGTTGGTGCCCTGATTGAGATTTGGATTGGCCCTGTCAATAGAATTGGCAGGGCTTTTTTCTTTTTGGTCCCTTTCGGCTGGAAGGTGCTTCAGCGTGATAGAGGCGCCAACTGTAGATTGCCCCTCGGAGCAGGGCATCGTTGCTCGTCGAACACTTGTGCGCCAGCACGGGGATGAGTGCCGGCGTAAGACTCACCACAGAGACGCTGGGCACGATAGCCTCAAACACAATCTCTGTGGTTGAAATCCTTGCGCTGAAGGCGCTAGAACATTCAAAAGCCTGGGGGCCGGCTGTTTGCCTTGACACCGGGTCTCTCGATTCTCCCGCTGGGATCAGCCTTCGAACAGGCAGACTCGCCTGAGAAGCCAGTCATCCTGAAACAGCCGACCAGCGCCGAATGCGACAGATGTCAGAGGTGATTCCGCCAGAACCGTGTGAATTCCAAGCTCATCCTGAATTCTCGTAGCAAGTCCCTTCAAGAGAGCACCTCCTCCTGACAGGACGATTCCTGATTCGATGATGTCTCCCGACAGGTCTGGGGGTGTTTTTTCCAGTGCCACACGAATCGAATAGACAATCGACTCCACAGAGTCAGAGAAGGCCTCGCGAACTTCCGAATCGGTAATTTCGATGGTGCGGGGAACCCCTTTGACGAGATCTCTCCCTTTGACGACCGTTACCAGTGGCTCAGCAAGGGGGGCGGCAGATCCCACTTCAATCTTTACTCTTTCTGCCGTCTGTTCCCCAATCAACAGGTTGTACTTCCGTCGAATATACTGCGCGATAGCGCTGTCGAAATGATTCCCCGCTACGCGGACAGAGGCGCTTGAAACAATGCCTCCAAGGCTGATGACGGCAATTTCGGTCGTTCCGCCACCTATATCGACAATCATGGAGCCCCGTGGCTCTGAAATAGGGAGGTTGGCGCCCAGAGCGGCGGCGATCGGCTCTTCTACGATATAAACCTCGCGTGTTTTTGCCTTGAGGGCCGATTCGCGAACCGCGTTACGCTCAACCTGAGTGGTTCGCGTCGGGACACAAATGACGATTCGTGAGCCAAATCGTCGCCCCCGACGTCCGACTTTATCGAGAAAGTGTTTCAAGAGAACCTCGGTCAGTTCGAAATCGGCGATCACTCCATCCTTTAGTGGCCTCACGGCCGTGATGTTGGCGGGTGTCCTGCCCACCATCAGCTTGGCTTCGTGCCCGACCGCTTCCACTTTTCCTGTCGTGTTATTCAGCGCCACGATTGAAGGTTCGTCGATTAGCAGCCCACGCTCGCAGTCATAGACCAGGGTATTCGCCGTACCCAGGTCGATCCCGAGGTCACTGGCACCGAAGGAGAACCATCTCTTCCAGGAATTCATATGCTATCCGTATCCTAGTCCAATATCGAAAACCAGGTACACATGGAGCGTACCTTCCCTGAGATTCCGCCACAGAAATTACCCAGACGCCAGGGAAGCAACGAGGGGAGTACGTTACAGCGACTCGTATCGCTCTGGTTGTTTGTGCTCCAGACTTGAAAAAACTACTGCAGGCGGAGATCCTTCCGCCAGAGAACAAAGATAGACGAAAAATCGATCCTTTAAAAGTCGTTGTGCATCGATAGAAGAAAAGGACGCGTGAGGGGTAGACTACTTAGGTGGCAAACGGCGCTGCCTCGAGCATCACCGTGGAGCACTTGTGACAATTAGCACCAGACTTGATTTATAATGGGGAAGCCATTAAAAGTAGGTACAGGCAAACCGGTCGTCCAGACGGTCCGAATTAATATTTTTCAGGGGACAGGCCATGAATCCAAGTGAGCCCCGTCTTGAGATTCCTATGAGCATGAAAACGATTTCCATCCCACTTTTTCTGATTGTCGTTCTCAGCCTGAGTGCCACGCCGCTCTTGGCCCAGGATGACGCTGAGCGTCTTCGTCAGGAAGAGGCTGAAGATTATTACGAAAAGTGGCTTCGCGAGGATGTGAAGTACATCATTACCGACGAAGAGAAAGCTGTCTTTCGTAACCTGACGACTCCTGAAGAGAAAGAGCAGTTTATCGAGCAGTTCTGGTTTCGACGAGACCCTGATCCAAGAACTCCGGTCAATGAGTTTAAGGACGAACACTACCGGCGGATCGCCTATGCCAACGAGCGCTTCGCCAGCGGGTTGCCGGGATGGATGACAGATCGGGGCCGCATCTACATTATTCACGGTCCTCCGGTTGAAATTGAGTCGCACCCCTCGGGAGGAACCTACCAGCGCCCGATCCACGAAGGTGGTGGTACGACTTCGACTTTTCCTTTCGAAATCTGGCGTTATCGACACATTGAAGGGATCGGCAGCGACATTGAACTGGAATTCGTTGATCCTTCCTTTAGTGGTGAATATCGGCTCAGTCACCGGCCTGAGGAGAAGGACGCCCTCCTCCACGTTCCCGGTGCGGGACTGACTCTGGCCGAGGAGATGGGTCTGGCGACCAAGGCTGATCGGCCTTATTTTTCGCCTGGCATGCGGGATTACCCGTTCATGATGCAGCGAATGAAGGATAGCCCCTTCGAACGCTACGAAACCTATACGCAGGTACAGGCTGCCCAGCCGATCAAGTACAACGACCTAAAGGAATTGGTTCAGATCAACGTCGGTTATGAGAACCTGCCTTTCACCAATCGCCAGGACTATTTTCGACTCAATGATGATCAGGACATCGTCCCCATAACCATCCAGTTGAGAAATCGGGATCTCACTTTTAAGCAGGAAGGCGATGTCCAAGTGGCACGACTGGCCATTTACGGTATTGTCACCAGCATTACCAACCGCGTCATTACTGAGTTTGATGATGATGTCCTGGTCTCTTATCGGCCCGAGTTTCTGGAAGAAGGGCTTCAGAAGTTTTCCATATACCAGAAGATTCTGACCGTCGATCGCAACATGCGATACAAGGTAGACCTCGTTGTTAAGGACCTCAACAGCGGTAACGTTGGGGTCAAGCGCTCAGCGATCATTCCTCCTGGTTTCAGTGACGAAAAACTGACCGCCAGTAGTCTCGTGCTGGCCAACTACATTGAGACGTTGCCCCAGGTTCCGAATGAGAATGAGATGTTCGTGCTGGGCGACGTGAAGGTCCGTCCGAACTTGCTGAAAGTCTTTAGTCCTCAGGAGGATCTAGGGGTTTACTTGCAGGTATACAATGCCGCTCTGGATCAGGCAACATTTTCACCTGCATTGAGTGTGACTTACCGAATCGTTCGAGATGGAACGGTTATTAAGGACATTCGTGACGAGAGCGGTGAGTCCACCCAGTTCTTCTCTGGCCAGCGGATCGTGTTGATCAAGAATCTCGACCTGCAAGATCTCGAACCTGGTAAATATCGCCTTCAGGTCGAGATACACGATCGCATCGGTGACCAAACCCTGACCACCGACGACGAGTTTACGATCGGTGCGATTCAGCAGCTTGCTTCCGCCAACTAGTCTCCTCAAGAACTCAGAGACCCGGTCTTAGGACGAACGGTGCTTGAACGAGCACCGCTTGTCGTGTGACCTGCTACGGCTCTCATCACAGGTCGGCCCACCTAGCTTCTTGCTTCTTTTGGCCGGGTCGTTGGCTTTTTCTTTCTCAGTCGCCCTTTTCTCGCTCTCAGCTCGTGTTTTGTCCTTCCCGGTTCGTAATGTTCTGGACAGAGGCAATCCACAAGCAGCAAAGGAGCGAGTATGACCGGAACAAACTGGACCCTTGTCAGCCATTCCGACCCCAATCAAAGCGACGAAGAACTGAAGCAAATCTTTGGTTCCGAGGCAATTATCAGTCGTGTCGGGAACTTTAATCTGATCCATCTCGACAGTCCTGATCCTGCTGAGATTAAGAAACGCGAAGCCGAGTTCTCGCCCGACAGTCTGTTCGAGGATGACTGTCCGTTGTGCCAGATGATGAAGGAGCAGGGGGGCAGCGTGGTGTACGATAGTTACGATGACCGAGGAGAAGCGGAACTTTTGGATGACAGTGGCGATTGAAGAGGCGGTGCAGGCTGCTGCGGAAGGTGAGGTTCCCGTAGG
>DATGOF010000669.1:0-2632 GCA_035306285.1 Acidobacteriota bacterium
TGAAAGAGGGCGATTTCCATTCCGCTCCTTTTTTGGTCAATCATATGCATGGCTGGCCCAACAGCCCGGTAACCAGCACTTGAGCCCCGGAAACCAGAAACTCTGGTACTGTTTCCGCTACGCCTCCGGCCTTTTCATCGCCCTCGATTCGAACCTCTTTATCACGTCCGGTTACTATGAAAACCTACAGTCCTCACCGCTTTTTCGGGCTTACCGGGAAGAACAATTGCGTTGGGTTGGAGATCTTCTTGAAAGCACGGCCGATGATCCAACCATCACGACAAAATACGTTTTCTTTCACCACTCTCCTTTTATCAGTAAGGAAAACGGTTCAGTGCTGGGGCTTTTCGGCGGACACGAGAACGACCGCAAGATGATCGTCAACCAGCGGATGCCGGAAGAGAACGGAGAAGCTCCTTACTTACTCGACCTCTTTCGTCGTCACAACGTTACCGCAGTCTTCACCGGACATGAACATTACTACGAACGCTGGCGTGAAGTCATTTACGAGAACGGTGATCCTCTGCGTACATTGAACTGGGTCGTGGTTGGTTCGGGGGGAGTTAAACCTCGAAGTCCCCGCGAGTATGGCGATGACCGAGTAGGTAAGTACTTTCGAGAGGATAAGATCTATCGTCAGTACTTGGAGAGAATCTCCCAGGTCAACCCGTGCTGGACTTCAACACTGGAGCGTGTCTTTCCAGATGAACAGCAGCAATCCGGGAAAATTCAAAATTACATGCTGGTCAGCGTAAACGGGACACAGGTTCAATTTCGGACGGTGGATGTGGATGGAATTGTTCGTGACTCCGGCTTCTTGAATCAGTAATCGATTCAATCTCTGGTCACTGAGAAAGAAAATGGGGTGGGTGATGGGAATCGAACCCACAACCGCAGGGACCACAACCCTGTGCTCTGCCTGTTGAGCTACACCCACCACTGGTAGGAAAAGCTATTCTAGTACGTTTCTGAAGGCGGCATCAAGCGACTCACAAGCTGTTAGACTGGAGTGATGTATCGGATAGACGGCAGCTCGGGTTCAGGCAGCGGCACACTGGTTAGACTGGCCCTGTCAATTGCAGCTTTGACTGAAACTCCCCTGACCATTGAGAATATTCGCGAACATCGCGATCCTCCGGGCCTTCGCCCTCAACACGCGACGGCCGCTGCGGCGGTCGCAGAAGTGAGCGGGGGAACCCTTGAAGGTGCCGAGGTCGGCAGTCGCAGACTGGTGTTCCATCCCGGTGCGGAACTTAAGGGCGGGAATTATATCTGGGAGATCGGCTCGGCCGGGTCCACAACCCTCTTTGCTTCGACCTTGTTGCCCCTGGGTGCCTTTGCCAACCAGCCTTCCCGCTTTCGCATCGTGGGCGGCCTCTTCCAGGACTTCGCTCCTACTGCTTTTCACACGCAGTACTGTCTGCTTCCTTTGCTGGCCAGGATGGGACTGCGATTAAATCTGGAGATCGTGCGGCCGGGTTATGTCCCGACCGGGGAAGGGATTCTGGAAATCGAAATTCAACCCCACCACACGAGTCCGCTTCGTCCCCTCTCGCTCAGCCGCCGTTCCGAACGATTCGAACTGTGGGGTATCGCCCTTACCTCTCATCTCCAGAAGAGGGGCGTGGGCGATCGGATGGCTGAGAGCTGCTCAAAGTATCTCGAACGGAGAGGATACCTCCCTGAATTTCGGATTCTCGAAGATCATACTGCGTCTCAACCGGGAGCCGCTCTCTTCTTGATGGCGGAAGACAGTGAAGGGTCGACGCTGGGTGCCGACCGAGCCGGCGCCCCCCGGCGGCGCTCGGAAGCAATTGGAGAGTATGTTGCCCGTCAGCTCTGGCAGGACCTCACCAGTGGGGCGACGGTTGACCGCTATCTGGCCGATCAAATTGTCCTTTATGCCGCTCTGGCGGACGGTGTTAGCCAGTTCAGAGCCCCGCGATTGACGGATCATCTAGAGACGAATCTGATGCTAGTCAGGCAGCTGCTCGGGGCCGAATCGAAGGTGCAGGATCACCTGGTGACGATCCACGGCATTGGGTTTCAGAGATCTTAACTCCAGGGGCACAGAGGTGGTGTAAGAAATCTTAACCACAGAGACACATAGGGCACAGAGGAAAAATTGCGCTGAGAGCGCAAGTCGATCCAATAGCCTAAGGCAAGCCGTCAGGCATCGCCCCAGGGACATGCGTACAATTCACAATCTGTCCTGAAGGGAGCAGAATTTCCCGTGGGCGCGCTAATTGCGGCCGAGGATCTCGCTTAATACCTTCCCTTCCGCTGTTGGGAATTCCAGGTTCAACAGCGCCGCAATCGTGGGAGCGATATTGATGTGGTGCGTATGACCCAACCATTGACCGGCGCGAATACCGCTTCCCGAGAAGAGAAGGGAAGGAAACATGAGCGGGTGCTGCGGCAAAAAGCCATGACCGTGATAGGGAGTCTCCTTTCGGACCTTCGTCCCGGAGGGAGCATCAGGATCGACCCGGAGATGGGTATCCACATCTCCAATAATCATGTACTGGCCCGGGACATAAGGATTCTCCTCGTAGCGCGGATATCCTAACTCGTGAAATTGCTCCGGCCTGACAACCCGGTACACACCGTCAACCGATAAAACTTTGTCTAA
>DATGOF010000670.1:0-2093 GCA_035306285.1 Acidobacteriota bacterium
GAGGTCTTCGGGGACGCGCAGCTGACGACCGCCCTACTGGACCGACTGACCCACCGCGCCGTCATCATTGTCACCAACGGCGAGAGCTATCGATTCCGCGAGAGTATGCGGACCAAGGAGGATGAGGCAGCAAGCTAGCTCTGGGGCAGAACGAGCCTGGTCCTGTTACGCAGGACCAACTCTGTTCGCCCACAGATCTGTGCTGGCGGGGTGGGACACTTTCACGCCATCACGATGGTACACTTTCGGGTTGTCATTTGCAGCCGTTATAGCGCCTGGATCGACCAGATCTCTTTCCGTGCGCTTGAGGCTTGATGTGGTACACCTCCTGACGAGTGTGCCTGAGGAAGTGGAACGATCTGTTACACCTCCTCACTGGACGACTACAAGGCTGAACAAGATACTCCCTCTATAACTCTTAGACGGGGCTAAGATCTCAGACGCAGAAGACCTGGCGGGTATTGACTGCGAGTCTGAGGTCGACCGACCTAGGCCGTATTTCTGCAGTCTCTTTCGCTTGGGCTCGCTCTGATGCGAGCAAGAGTGCGGCGGGCGAGATAGCTGTCCCTCGGCTGTTTATACACTTCTATGTTGTGGCAGGAACATCAAGGTATTACCATGAATAGTCACGCTAGACTTCTTTTGCCAAGGAGGGGCCACTCTATGGTTCGCAAGCTTGTCAGCGTAACCGCAGTATTGCTCGGAATAATCCTCATGACCGGAACGGTTTCGGCTCAGTTCGAAGTGGTTGGTGGCGTTACCTACAATACGTACTCGATCAAGTGGGCCGGGCTTCCGGCAAATCTATCCGGCGTTGAGTTCAATTCGGGTCTTGGAGCTTACGCAGGAGCTCAGTATTGGATTAGTGATTCCCTCGCTATCGGCGCGCAGTTCGACTACCTGACTGGGTCGGGTAAGGAAACGTTCAGGGAAATGGACTGGGACGGAGACCTCATTAACGACACCGAGACGTATGAGATCAAGGCCACCGGGACAGGGTATCTTGCGACCGTCACCATGAACCTGCTTTCGAACGAAAGAATAACCGTTAGGCCTTTCGCGGCTGCTGGGATGTATGGCGTCTCGACGGACATCAAGGCCTCTATCAACTACAGTGATCCGCTCACGGCTGACGAGAGCGTAACCATTAAGTTGAAGCCGGATAAGCGCTTCGGGGGAAAGGCCGGGGTTAGCTTCGGTTTCGAGGTCGCTCCGGGTCTGACTCTAGGAGCTGTCGCTGCGTACCGTTACGTCGGCGAATTCACCAGTGGCACAATGGAAGGCCCGGGAGTATCGGCCGAATTCGAGGACATCGAGGGGTTGAGCTTCTCGGGCTTCATGGTTGGAGCGTCAATCTCGTACATTTTCTAGAATCGCTACCAGTGGCGACAGGGGCCGGGGCTATTGCGCCCTGGCCTTTTGGTCTTTCTCTGTATGACGTTGCTTTGAAGAGGGGGACGGCCGTGAAGAAGTGGGACTAGAGCTTTCCGCCTACTACCAAACTTTCCTGCCCGCGAATATTGTCGTGATCCAGCGGTGCCTGGACGGATTTATTTACAACATGGTAGTAACGAACTTGGCTCAAGCCCGTCAATGTGTTCGTGAGATCGAGTCCTTCCTAGCTCTGGAAGATCGACTGGCCATCACGCGGTGCTTGCGGGTGATCGAACCTGCACACGTCGTGGCAGAAGCGGTGAAGCTCCTCGAATTGTGGAGGAGGCAGGTTGAGACCTCGAGCGCCCATCGACTCATCGAGGAGCTGGGAGGGCTCTGAGCAGAGCAGCTGTGCGGGGCGGTCGGCCACAGTTGGCTATCGATCATTCGGGCGTGCGGACATTCCCCGGCTATGGCTGGAACGAGTACGTAGACGACAAGGGTTCCCGGAAGAGGCTACAGAATGGGCACGATTTACCTCCCGGTCTCTTTTTTGCCATCGTTCCGCCAAGCTCTGACGTGAGACTGGAATCGGTCACCTGGTCTCTTCCTTTTCCCGCATGTCACACGTCTGCACTTGGCCGGTCTTGATACAGGGGCGGGTATGGTGGGGCTTTTCCAAATTTGTTCCGGCCACAGAGCGACTTATCGCGCGGATG
>DATGOF010000671.1:0-8087 GCA_035306285.1 Acidobacteriota bacterium
CATGGAGCTATAACACCGCCCAAGCCTACGAAACCGGGGAGGATATCTCGGAAGAGCTGGCGACTGGGGAGGGAAAGCAGACCTTTGAACAGGTGTGCACGAGTTGTCACCCCGCGGAAATCGTGACTCGGTTGCGATACAGGAAGGAAGAGTGGGCAAGCGTCGTCGAGGACATGGTGACCTATGGAGCCCAGGCCTCGCCGGCCCAACGGGAAGCCGTCATAAACTACCTATCCCTTCACTATGGGGCGACAGAAGAAGACTCGCCGCTATCAATGGCCCGTCGAGGAAGAGGAGGACTGGGCTCTCGGAGATCAGAGGTGACGCCGCTTGTCGTCAACGGCGTGATGTATCTCACCACTCCCTTTAACCGCGCCGTCGCCCTTGAACCCGAGACCGGGCGAGAAATCTGGAAGTATAGAATTGATGAACGGCTAGGTCGACCCGCAATTCGTGGTCTTGCCTACTGGCCGGGGGATGATCCTGCTCCGCCGGCAATAATCTTCGGAACCAGTAACGGCTTCCTAGTGGCGCTGAGCGCTGAAACCGGAGAACCCGTGGCGAGCTTTGCCGAAAATGGCGTACTCGACCTGAAGCGCGGAATGACTGAGAACTTTCCGAATGCGGTTTACGCCGTTACTTCAGCCCCGGCCGTCTACAAACACCTAATAATCACCGGCTCCCGCGTTCAGGAAAGTCCGGCCCTAGGCCCCGCAGGAGACGTTCGGGCCTGGGACGCTCGAACCGGCAAGATGGTGTGGAGATTCCATACGACGCTTCCTCCGGACGAAATCCTCGCAGAAAGCTGGGCGGATGATAGCTGGAAAAATCGGTCAGGCGCCAATGTGTGGGGTACTATTACCGTCGACGTTGAGAGCGGGATTGCCTACTTGCCGGTGGGTAGTGTGACCTACGACTACTGGGGAGGCGACCGCCAAGGGAATAATCTCTATGGAAGTACCCTTGTGGCCCTAGATGCAGAAACAGGAGAGGTGAAGTGGCACTTTCAGACGACACATCACGATCTCTGGGATTACGATCTGTCGGCTGCCCCCGTCCTAATCGATGTCCAACGTGAAAACAAGAAGATTCCGGCCGTGGCCCAGACGACCAAGCAAGGGCTTCTGTTCTTTCTCGATCGGGTAACTGGGGAACCAATTTACGGAGTGGAGGAACGTCCGGTTCGCCAGGAAGGTTTCCTAGCGAGTGAGCACCCCTGGCCGACCCAACCATTTCCTGTCAAACCCGAGCCCCTGGCACGAATATCATTCAGTCCCGCAGAGCTGGCTAAGATCTCTCCAGAACACGAAGAGCACTGCCGTCAGATCCTCGAGGAATTCAGCAATTCGAACGAGGGTGGGCTTTACTCTTCATTCGGAGAAAGTCCCAGTCTCATCTTCCCTGGAACGAATGGTGGTAGTAACTGGCATGGCGCATCTTTTGATCCGGAACTGGGTTATCTCTTCGTCAACACGCAGAACCTTGGAGAGTTCTTCCAGATCGTCGTCGACGGAAAAGGCGAACCTACAGGCCAACAGATTCCTGATCTTCACAGCTACCTGAAAGGCATTGGCTATGCCCGACTTGGCAGGTTTTGGGACAAGGAAAAGCTATGGCCCTGCCAGGAACCTCCTTGGGGCGAGCTAATAGCTGTCGATGTCAACAGCGGAGACATCGTTTGGAGAGTCCCACTGGGCTCCTTTGACGAATTGGAAGAGAAGGGTGTGCCGAAGACAGGAGCCCTAAACATCGGGGGATCCATGGCAACTGCGGGCGGTCTTGTGTTTGTAGGTGGAACGGTGGACGGGCGATTTCGCGCCTTCGACTCGCGAACCGGACGTGAGCTGTGGGTAACAAAACTTGGCGCGGCCGCCCGGGCGGTGCCCATTACTTATCTCGGCAAAGATGGGAGGCAGTACGTAGCCGTCATGGTAAGCGGCGGTGGCGTCCTGCACGATCCCGTGATACCAGCAACATTGATGGTTTTCGCGCTGCTGTCTTCTGACCCTTCCTGAACGCTCGCTCAGCGTGTTTTTGACCCCAACGGTTGATGCCTAAAGGGTTGGCTTTGCTGCAGGAAAACACCAGTCACCAAAAAGAAATTTTCACGACCAATAAGGCACGCCCGAGTGAACCTATGAATACACTCTTTAGATAAAAATAAAAGAAATTCGAATGCGTGGAGCTTGCAGTTCGATGGCAGATCAATCAAGGACACAAGAAGTTGCTTCCGGTCTCTAGAAAATGTAATCGCTATGCCGCAATTGCCCTAGATAAGGGAAAGTCCGGGATTTTGTTGTTGACTCTGCCGACGGTCGAGGGTTAGAGTCAATTTAATCTTTTAGCCCAGAGTAGCTCGTAAACGGTCTTTTGGCTTTCGACATTTTTTTAATTGTCTATAAAAGATTTGCCGTAGAAGGAAAGATCAGGATGAAGACTTACAAAAGAGACCAGACCCGCACCAGAGGGTACGCACTGTCGTCCCTTACAATCCGCATCGTGCTAATGGGGGCTATTCCATTGGTCGGCTTAGGCCTCTTTCAGTCTGGAGAGGATCAGACTTTTCAAGTTCCTGAGGGAGTCGTGGTAGAGAAAATTGCCGGACCCTCTCTGGTGAAGTACCCGCTATTCGCTGATTTTGATGACCAGGGAAGGCTTTACGTTGCCGCAGGAACAGGACAGAACATCAGCGGACCCGAGATTTATCCTCTCAAGTTGGGAAAGATTTATCGACTAGAAGACACCGATCAAGACGGGCAATTCGACAAGAGTGTGGTCTTTGCGGATGGACTGGTCTTCCCACAAGGTGTTCTGTGGCATGAAGGAGCCGTTTACGTGGCTTCTCATCCGGCCATCTGGCGTCTGGAGGATACGTCTGGAGATGGAGTAGCCGACAAGAAGGAAGTCCTGATCGGGAAATTCGGATTTACCGGAAACGGTTGCGACATCCACGGGCCATTCTTGGGACCGGACGGATGGATGTATTGGACCGAAGGTCGGCACGGCTACAAGATTCATACGAAGGAAGGGGAATATCTGGAAGGAATGGCCTCCCGATTGTGGAGGAGCCGATTTGACGGAAGCCAAATCGAGCGACTGGCCGGCGGTGGCTTCGACAATCCAGTAGAGATTACCTGGACCGCCGACGGCGACCTTTTCGGAACGATGGACCAGTGGGAGGGTGATGCGATCATTCATTATGTGCTGGGGGGTGTTTACCCGCAGGCCCGTCATCCCTCGGTAGGCGAGTTTGCCTACACAGGCAGGCTACTAGGCTTTGCGACCCAGTTCAGTCCCGCATTTCCTGCTGCTCTCTGCGGATTTGCTACCGTCCAGACCGATCACTTCGGCCCTGAGTTCAAGAACACCTTGCTGACCACGCACTTTAACGTGAAACGACTGCAGCAGCACGTCCTGACCCAGGAAGGAGCTACCTTCAAGGCCGAAAACAAAAACTTCTTGATCTCCACTGATCTGGATTTCCACCCCACTGATGTCCTGGAGGATGCAGACGGCAGTCTAATCGTGCTGGATATGGGAGCTTGGTTCACTTACGGGTGCCCGACAGCGGGAGTGAATCCCAAAGAGGAGGCGACGGGCTGGATTTACCGCGTGAGAAGGAAAGATGCCCCGAAGGTTGAGGATCCCTGGGGCGCATCGCTGCCCATGGCTGAGATGGAACCACGAGAGCTCGTGAATTTGCTGGGTGATTCTCGGCCCAAGGTGCGGGATCGGTCAGTCGCACAACTGGTTAGAATCGGTACGAGTGCAGTCTCTGATTTGGTTGCCACCTTGGAAAAGGATGGGCAGCGTTCTCCGGGAGAGGCTCTCCCAGCCGAAGTGCGCCGTAACGCTCTTTGGGCGCTTTCCCGAATTGGTACGCCGGAAGCCAAGGCGGCCATACGGGAGGCGCTAAAGGATAAGGATTTTGGTGTCCGCTACGCCGCCGTTCATTCCGTGGGTGTGGAGCGCGACCAGGATGCTCTCAGTACGCTCCAGCAAATCGTAGTAGACGGAGAGGATGCAAGGCTTCGGTTGAAAGCGGCTGAAGGATTGGCTCTTCTCGGTCGAGCTGAGGCAGTTCCATCGATCCTGGAAAGTCTTCGTCGCGGCGTTAACGATCACTTCCTGGAACATGCGTTGATCTATGCGCTAATCCAGATCGCGGACAGGGAGGCGACCCAAGTCGCTCTTGCAGATCCCAATCCGAAGGTGCGGAGAGCGGCGCTACTGGCTCTTGATCAGATGAGGAAGGGTCCTCCGCCCGGACCTGCTCAAGTGGCGTCTTTAGGGCAGCAAGCTGCGACGCCCCCGCCGGTCAACTATGAGACCGAAATCTTTCTGGATGGCGAACGGGTGCCGATCAATTCCTACACGCATATCGGTGATCGTCCTCTTTCGTGGCGGGAAGTACTCTCGATCTTAGATACCGAAGATCCTGACCTGCTGGCGGCAGGGGCGGAACTCATCAATCGTCGTGAAGGCGAGCTCGATATAATTCTGGAAACGGTTTCCGGGTGGCTGAAGAGTGGAAGTCTGGATGATTCCCAGAAGCGAATTATCGCTGGTGTGATGCAAACCTTCGGGAATAACGAGAAAGTTCAGATGCTAGTCGCTGAATCATTAGCCGCTTCAGGAGCTTCGCCGTCCAAATTAACGGTCCTCCGGGCGATTGCCCGAACGCCGGAGGATCAGTTGCCCCAGGCTTGGCTCGATGGTCTCTCGATGGCTCTGAAAAGTGGGGATGCGCAGCTTCAAAAAGAAGCCGTCTATGTTATTCGAAGCCATCGCGTGAGCGTATTGGATGAGCAATTAAGGGAACTGGCTCAGAATTCGAGTTTACCCGAAGAGCTGAGGGTCAATGCGGTATCCGTTTTTGCCTCGCGAAGCCCCGAGCTCGCTACCGAGCATTTCCGGCTCCTCACGGATCAACTTCAGCCAACGGTTCAACCACTTCTGCGCATCGTAGCTGCCGAAGCCCTGGGAGCCTCAAAGCTTTCCTCCGAACAACTGTCGATCGTGGCCGATCTGATCGGCTCTGGTAGTGCCCTGGAAGTCCCTTTGCTGGTCCCCGCTTTTGCAGGTCATCAAGACGAAAAAGTGGGAATGGCCCTGGTTAACGCGTTGCTTCGTTCCGAAGGTGCAGATGCTCTGAGTACGACCAATCTCGAATATGCCCTGCAGGGCTTTCCAGCCAGTGTCCAGAGTGCCGCTGCGCCCCTCTACCAGAAGCGTGCTGCAACCCATCAGAGAGAGAAGGGCCATCTAGTACAGCTTTTCACTGAAATGGAGGTAACGAAGGGAGATGTCGAAGCGGGTGAGAAGATCTTCTATTCCGCTGAAGCTGGCTGTTACACGTGCCATGCAATCGGTGGTAAAGGAGGCACGGTCGGTCCCGATTTGGCCAATGTCGGGAGGCGTAGAGGAACTCGAAGGACACTTGAAAAGCTGATTTTTCCCGACAGTGAGGTTTTACCAGGTTATCGATCTTACCAGGTGACGACTCGTCAGGGTCAGGTTGTCACCGGCCTAATTGCCCGTGAGGATGGTGATAGAGTCTACATCCGAACGAAAGATCTGGGTGAAGTTCGTATTTTCAAGAACGATGTTGTTGCTGTAAAGGGCTCGAACGGGTCGGTCATGCCGACCGGTTTTGATAAGATTCTTTCACCCAGAGAGATCAACGATCTGCTCGAGTTCTTAGTAGCCCAATGATCATTCAAGTTTGGAGTGCCCGAATTAGCGTGGCGGTACTCCGGGACATCCTCCGCCTTTGCTTATTTGGCGTTTTTGGGTCGTTCTCCGTCCTGGCCGCAACCTCTTGTACGACTAACCCTCCGGAGCAAGTATTTCCGTATGAACCCGGAGATGCTGAACTGAAAGTGGTCTTGATCGATCAGGTGCCTCAGGAATCCTTGATTGGTCTCTGCCTTGATACCGCCGGTCGAATCTTCGTGGGAGGTCGGGAGCGGCTCTTTGTCTATGAGCCCAATGTAAGCGGAGGATACCACCCACGTCAGGAAATCTATCGCTTTCCCTCCGAGAGCTGGGTCTTTGACGTGGCGGTGCGGGGGCACGATCTCTATGTCGCGACTGCCAGCGCCGTGTATCTCATCCGCGACGGCGCCGTCAAGAGGCAAGGGCTAGAACCTGTCAGAATTGTCTGGGGGCAGCCGCTGGGGCACATTCAATTAGGCTTTCACGGCTTGGCCTGGGGACCGGAAGGGGATCTTTATATCACCATGGGTGATGCTCTCCAACACTATGGCGACTTCGCCCGTGCCGATCACTGGGGTCACTGGACGCTATTCAGTGGACCAGAAGCGACTCCCACACCCTATACGGGTGTAGGTGCAGTACTCCGCTGCAGGCCTGATGGAAGCCGATTACAAGTTTACTCGACTGGCTCGTTTAACCATTTTGGGCTGGCGTTCGATTCACAATGGAATTTGTTTAGTAATGACAATGACAGGGAAGCCATGCCCTCGCGCTATGCTCCGGCTCGTTTACTCCATGTGACTCGTAATTCCTATTTCGGATGGCCGCGCGGATGGATGCCTGAAAAGGATCCCGATCGTGCCGACCTCCTGGAAACGGTCTACCCAGGACTCGGCAGAGACGCCCCAGTTGACGTGGCTTACTACAATGAGACGTTTCTCCCCGAGCGTTTCAGGGATAACCTGCTGCTATCCCGATGGGTACAGAGGCTGGTATCTCGACACCCTCTCGAGCCACATGGCGCCAGTTATCAGGCTGATGAAGAGACGTTCCTGCTAGGAAAGGATGTTTCGAGGCCATTAGGTCTGGCGGTCGGACGTGGGGGAAGGGTATTCCTGACGATTGGCCAGATGGAACACCTTGAAGGCTCTCCTTTGTACGATGCTGATCTGGTCATGATCACCTCGATTGACGATCCTTCCGATCATCCATTTGACGGATACGATGCCGCATCGGTCGACGCTGAAAAACTCTGGGAAGAACTGTCGAATCCTTCATGGCACCGTCGCTACAATGCCCACATCGAAATTCTTCGGAGAGGAAGCAACCTTCACCAGGAAGCAATCGAACGTTTGTTGAATCTGTCACGCGATGATCCGGCCGTTTTCCACTTACCATGGATAGCAGGTGCCGACGGATCCGCGCAAGCGAGCCGTGTCCTTCACGAATGGTCTCTCGACGAGGATGAACGCCTTCGGATTCAAGTGCTTAAAGTCTTATCCGAGTTTCCGCGGCTGGAGGCTACTGAGGGGGTGTTCATTAGGGCCCTGAGCGACCCGGACTCGCGAGTCCAGCACGTTGCTCTGACCGCTCTGTTTGACTTTGAGGGCCCGGTCCCAGAGAGCGTCGTAACGGGTCCGGCACGCTCCAGTGACAGTTACTTGCGACAGCCGGCAACCCTGCTGCTGGCCAAGCGAGCCACCCTCTTCTTCCTGGAAGAATTGTCCCGCTCTGATGATGCACGAACTCGCCTTGCGGCCGTCCTGGCGACCGGGTTTCGCCTGACGCTGCCGGATCCAACCGCCAAGCTGTCGCCCGAGCTTCCTCTCGATCCCTTTCCCGAGTCTGCAAATGTCATCGAATATGCTGATGCCACTGTGGACCTTACCACACTGGGTCGGACAGGGAAGTTCACGATTGCTGAGCACTGGAACGCAGGAAGCCGAACGCCAGAGCAGGAGCAGTTGTTTCGCTTGCTCGTCAGAATGGTTGATGACCGCAACGAACCGGTTCGCCGACAATCTGCTTACTTCCTGTCCCTGCTGAATGATCCAAGAAGTGAGCCCATCGTTGCCAGAGTCGTCAAGGAGCTTGATCAGAACCGGCTGGAAGGAGCACCCCTCAGCTTTTTGAAGGCTGTGCCGGAAAGCTGGGCCGTAGGATCTTTCGATGACGGCTCAAAGGCTTTCGACACGCCGCATGATCCGGAACTCCGCCCGGTGGACCTGGCTGAGGTCTACTCCACAGGCGTGAGTGAGCTGTCATGGAAGAGAGTCGAGGGAGGATACCTGGATTTTGGAAAAACGCTCGGCTCCATGGACAGCGCATCTTATTACGGCTACTTTGTCCTTGAAAGTGGGACCGCCCAA
>DATGOF010000672.1:0-2957 GCA_035306285.1 Acidobacteriota bacterium
TCGGCAGCCGGAGTTCACACAGGTGGATGTGGAAATGTCCTTTCCACAGGTCGACGAACTCTTCTCGATTGTGGAAGGGCTTTTCGCGCGTGTGTTCCGGTTGGCCGGGATCGAGGTGCAGACTCCTTTTCCCCGGATGACTTTCCAGGAGGCGATGTGTCGCTTCGGAACGGATCGCCCCGACACCCGTTTCGGCCTGGAACTGGTCGATCTGACCGGTGCATTTCGTGAAACTCCCTTCGAAGTGTTTCGAAAGATCGTCTCCGACGGGGGCATCATTAAGGGATTGATCGCCCCACCAGGACGCAGCTACTCTCGCAAGGACCTGGATGACTTGACTGCCTTCGTTCAGCAGCAAGGTGCTGCCGGATTATCTTACTTTCGCCGGGAAGGAGCGGAAGTTCGGAGCTCTCTCCCCAAAGTCGTGCCGCAAGCAGAACTGTCGCAAGCGGCAGACCTTGCCGGTCTGGAAGCGGACCAGGTCCTCCTTTCGGTAGCCGGCACGAGTAAGACGGTTAATGCCGCGCTTTCTGCTTTGCGGTTGCACATGGCTCAGAAATTCGACCTTATTCCCGAAAACACTTTCAACTTCCTCTGGATCTATGATTTCCCATTGCTGGAGTGGGATGACGAAGAAAAGCGCTACTTTGCTCGCCATCATCCTTTCACAGCGCCTCGAGAGGAAGACCTCGATCTGCTGGAATCGGATCCGGCAGGGGTAAGAGCTCGAGCCTACGATGTCGTCCTGAACGGTCTCGAACTGGGGGGCGGGTCGATCCGTATCCACGATCAGACTCTTCAGGCTCGAGTCTTTCGGGCGCTCGATATCGACGAAGAGGAAGCCCAGGAGAAGTTCGGCTTTCTTTTAGAGGCATTGAGTTACGGAGCACCTCCCCACGGAGGAATCGCGATTGGACTGGATCGAACGGTCATGCTTCTGGCCCGGGAGAAGTCAATCCGCGAAGTCATTGCTTTTCCGAAGACAGCGAGAGCCATGGACTTGATGTGCAACGCTCCATCCCCCGTCAGCGAGAAACAGCTCCGGGAGCTTCACATTCAGCTGCGTTCTTGAGGGATTTCCTCGCCATCATCACGGCGGTTCGCCCGGATGCGCCCGATGCCTCCTCGGAAGGGGGCAGTCACCTGCATTCCGTATAATGAGTGTGCCGTGGCCAGAGTCAGAGTCCTTCCCGAAGTATTGTCACATCAGATCGCAGCCGGGGAAATCATCGAGCGCCCGGCTTCGGTCATCAAAGAACTGGTGGAGAATGCCCTCGACGCAGAGGCCACTCGTATCTCCATCATTGTAGAAGATGGCGGCCGGAAACTGATATCTGTTCGGGATGACGGCTATGGCATGACCGGTGAAGACGCTCGTCTGGCATTCGAACATCATGCCACGAGTAAGATTAGCGAGATCGATGATCTCATTCGAATCAGCACGCTGGGATTCAGAGGTGAGGCTCTGCCCTCTATCTCGTCAGTGTCTCGTGTTCGAATGCGCACGGTCAGCGCTGAAGATCGTCCTGAAACTCCCGGCACGGAAATTACATACCATGGAGGACGGTTACAGGAGGTCAGAGAAATTGCCTGGCCGCGTGGGACGGAAGTCACCGTGGAAGATCTCTTCTATAATGTGCCGGCGCGTCGAAAGTTTCTCAAAACGTCATCCACCGAGCTCGCACAGATCAGCCGACAGGTCAACTACTATGCCCTTGCCTATCCTGAGGTCGAATTTCAACTCCGCCATGGCAAAAGACAGTTAATTGACGCCTCCGCCGTCACCAATCTCCAGGATCGCGCCCTCCAGCTGATGGGGGAGCAATTCATTGAAAACCTGGTCCCACTCGAGTTGGACCGGGACGGGGTCAAAATCAGGGGTTTCACTTCCCTGCCTCATGAGCAGCGAAGCAACGCTCATTCGATGCTTCTCTTCGTCAACCGGCGAATGGTCCGCGACCGCGTCCTCAGCCACGCCATCCGACTGGCCTACCGAGACCTGATTCCTGCCTCCTCGTATCCGGTTATTCTCCTTTTCGTGGACGTCGATCCGGAGGAAATCGACGTCAATGTTCACCCGGCCAAAACAGAGATTCGATTTCGAGACTCTCAACGCGTTCACCTGGCCATTACCAGGGCTATCGAGGAAGCCCTGCTTCTTCACAAATCGAACCTGTCGAGTCTGGCCCACGATATCCCGATCGAAACGGCGGCGACTCATGGGGACAGGGTGAGCCGAAGCCTCGAACGTTTCTTCAGTCGGCACACGGCCTCGACTGGAAGCTTCCAAAACAGCTTCCGCCACTATTCTCCGCTTTCCGCCGGGGGTGATGCTCCGATGACCCGAGACGAGCCTTTGCACGACAACCCGGTTGAGTGGAGGCGATACCACGAAACAAACAACGATCCTCACGCGCACCTGATTCCGGAAACCATTTCAATGAGCAACACTCCTCGAGTGCTGGGACAGTTTGTGGAGAGCTTTATCGTTGCGGTGGACCGTGAAGGGGTAATGATCATCGACCAGCACGTGGCTCACGAGCGTATTCTCTATGATCGAGCGCTCCGAGAGATGAGTTCCTCGAATGGCATTCCCACCCAGCGCCTGTTGATGCCGGTCACGCTGGAGCTCAACCCTCACCAGAGAGCTCTGGCCGAGACCATTGTCCAGCACCTGAATGAGAATGGATTCGAAGTCGACTGGTTTGGGCCCACAGCCTTGCTGATCAGGGGAGTCCCGTCTCTGGCGAAAGAAGCCGACATTCGGCGAACTGTTGAGGACCTGTTCAGCGACCTGGAAGCCCTGGACGGGAAGGATCGGAATCGTCCGGAAGCTGCCAGTCTGAAGCGGATTCGGGAGAAGATTGCAATTTCACTCTCCTGCCGGGCGGCGATTAAGATTAACCATCCGCTGAGCCTGGAGAAGATGAACTGGCTTCTCGATGAGCTCTTCCGCT
>DATGOF010000673.1:0-8587 GCA_035306285.1 Acidobacteriota bacterium
CTCGGTGATGAGCGCCTCGGTAGTGAGAAGCAGACTGGAGATGGAAGCAGCGTTCTGGATCGCCGTACGAGTCACCATCGTCGGATCGATCACTCCGGCTTCCACCAGATCCTCGAACTGTTCCGTTTCGGCATTGAAACCGAAGTTCGGATTGTCCGAGTCCTTGATCTTGCCCACGATCACCGCTCCTTCATGACCGGCATTCTGGGCAATTTGACGGGCCGGTTCTTCCAGAGCACGGCGGACGATCGTCACTCCTACCTGCTCACCCGAATCCTCCAGCTGGAAGTTCTCCAGAGCCTGGGCCGCTCGCAGAAACGCCACTCCGCCTCCCGGCACAATCCCTTCCTCGGCCGCTGCCTTGGTCGCGTGCATGGCATCTTCCACTCGCGCCTTGCGCTCCTTCAACTCCGTCTCCGTCGCCGCACCCACTTTGATCACTGCCACCCCTCCGACCAGCTTCGCCAGCCGCTCCTGCAGCTTCTCGCGATCATAGTCCGAGGTCGTCTCTTCGATCTGCGTCCGGATCTGCTTCACTCGTCCCGCGATATCTTCCTGCTTGCCCGCTCCTTCCACGATCGTCGTATTGTCCTTGTCGATCGTCACCTTCTTCGCTCGACCCAGGTCCTCAAGCTTCACATTCTCCAGCTTGATCCCCAGATCTTCCGATATCACGCGGCCACCAGTCAGTATCGCAATATCTTCCAACATCGCCTTGCGACGATCTCCGAATCCCGGTGCCTTCACGGCCGCCGCATGCAGCGTCCCACGAAGCTTGTTCACCACCAGCGTCGCCAGTGCTTCTCCTTCCACATCTTCGGCGATGATCAAAAACGGCTTGCCCGTCTTCGCCACCTGCTCCAGCAACGGCAGCAGATCCTTCATCGAGCTGATCTTCTTCTCATGCAGCAATATAAAGCAGTCTTCCAGGACCACTTCCATCCGCTCCGGATCCGTCACAAAGTAGGGCGACAGGTATCCACGGTCAAACTGCATCCCTTCCACCACTTCCAGCGACGTCTCGATCGACTTCGCCTCTTCTACCGTGATCACTCCGTCTTTGCCTACCTTCTTCATCGCTTCCGCGATGATGTCGCCGATCGTCCGGTCATTGTTCGCCGATATGGTTCCCACCTGCGAGATCATATCTCCTTTGACCGGCTTCGACAGCGACTTGATCTCTTCTACTGCCCGGGCCACCGCTTTGTCGATCCCTCGCTTCAGCGCCATCGGGTTCGCTCCAGCCGCCACGTTCTTGACCCCTTCTCGCACGATCGCCTGCGCCAGTACCGTCGCCGACGTCGTCCCGTCTCCGGCTACGTCGCTGGTCTTGCTCGCCACTTCCCGCAGCATGCTCGCTCCAACCTTCTCCAGCCCTTCCAGCTCGATCTCTTTGGCGACCGTCACGCCGTCCTTCGTCACTACGGGCGCTCCAAACTTCTTCTCCAAAACTACGTTCCGTCCCTTTGGCCCCAGCGTAATCTTGACCGCGTTGGCCAGCTTGTCTACTCCTCGAATTAACGCTCGCCGCGCCTCTTCACCATGAGTAATTTCTTTTGCTGCCATATCTAACACTCCTTAAAAGCTTGACTGATCAATCACAAATTCTCTGAAAGACTCTTGGTTCAACCGGCCGATCGACCGACAAAACCAGGTTGACACTTCAGGCGCGAGCCTTACTCGTTTCGAGAATGCCGAGAACTTCGTCTTCTCGCATGATTAAGTACTCTTCGTCATCCAGTGTCACCTCAGTTCCAGAGTATTTGCCGAAGAGGATCCGATCACCGACTTTTACATTCAGCTTTTGAACCTGGCCATTATCGAGGATCTTCCCTTCACCAACTGCCACAACTTCACCTTCCTGTGGCTTTTCTTTGGCGGTGTCGGGAATGACAATACCTCCCCGAATTTCCTCATCAGCTTCGACGCGCTTAACCAGAATTCGATCATGTAACGGTCGAATTTTCATCAGCAATTCTCCTTTCAAACTGCTTGCCTGCGTCAATGCAGAGCTGAGCGTGTTAACTTTTTGGAATTAAAGGATTTAATGTTAATCTGTTAGCACATTAGCCTGAAGAGTGCCAGTTTAACAGCCACGGCTTCCGACTGTCAACTTGCTCTATAAGATCAAGGCCCGCCAGACGCAAGTTCGCTTTTCAAAAAAAATGAGGTTCGCTACACTCAACCCTTCGCCACACTCGAGAAGCACCTGTCAAGAGTGTGGGTCTACTGAGTGGACTTAAAGATTCTTGCAATAGGAGAGAGGTATGGAGCCAGAGGGCCTCACAACCCTGGAACTGCCGGGGATTAAAAAGGTAAACAGCGGCAAAGTCAGAGAAATGTTCGAGGTGGGGGAGCACCTCTTGATGGTGGCAACCGATCGAATATCCGCCTTCGACGTAATTTTGCCGGATGCCATCCCTTACAAGGGAAAGGTCCTGACTCAGATTTCCCGATTCTGGTTCGATCGGATTGCCAGAGAGGGGATCGTACCTCATCACCTCGTGACGGCAGAGACCAGAAAATTTCCATCTATTCTGTCACCTTTTCGGGAGCACCTTGAAGGTCGATCAATGCTCGTCCGCCGCTGCCGCCCCCTGCCGATTGAATGCGTGGTGCGCGGCTACATGGCCGGCTCCGGCTGGAAGGAATACCAGGAGTCGGGAACAATCTGCGGTATTTCCCTTCCGGCGGGTCTGAGGGAATCTGACGAATTACCTCAACCGATTTTTACCCCGGCGACGAAAGCTAACACCGGACATGATGAAAATATAACGTTCGAACGGACAGCGGAGATCGTCGGACGGGACACCGCCGAAAGAGTCAGGGATTTGAGTTTGAGAATCTATCAATGGGCTCGCGACTACGCAAGAGAACGGGGGATCATCATCTGCGACACCAAATTCGAATTTGGTACCGCCGACTCAGAGCTTCTCCTCATCGATGAGGTCCTGACGCCCGATTCGTCTCGCTTCTGGCCTGCCACCGAATATCGGCCCGGCCGGTCGCAACCTTCATTCGATAAGCAATTCATACGCGATTACCTGGAAACTCTGGACTGGGACAAGACGCCCCCCGGCCCCAAACTTCCGCCACACATCATTCAAGCGACGACTGAGCGCTACCTGGAAGCTTATCGACGACTGACCGGCGAAGAGTTAATTCGCTGAAAGCCTGCGCTTAATTAGACTTTATGATATTGCCTGTCCAGACCGGGTTTCGTAAGCTGTAACCTAGCAATCAGACCGGTTCTACGGTGAGGGAACTACCAATGTATGATTTCACCCTCCTGGATATCGTTGCGCTGCTCATCATGGTGATTTCAGTCGCCAGCGCGTTTCATAAAGGTTTCCTGATTGAACTCATATCACTGGCCAGCGTCGTGGCCGGACTTTTGGCGGCTTTTTTCTACTATCCAACGGTGGTACAAATCGCTGAGGCCTGGTCGATCAAGGCACCGGTTGGAGAGTTCCTGTCATTTTTCATGATCTTTCTTTCCGTCGTGCTCCTGGGCTCCATTCTTTCTGTCATTCTTAATCGCATTCTGCTGACCCTACATGTGAAGTGGGTTGATCGGTTTCTCGGGCTCGCGTTCGGTGTCGTGCGCGGCTTTCTTGTCGTCATGGTTCTCTTTCTGGCACTGGCGGCTTTTCCGGTCTACGGAGGAATTCTTTCGGAGTCGCGGCTGGCAGAATTTTTTTTGACGGCGGCTCGAGGCGCCATTACCATAGCACCTTCTGATCTCCAAGAGCGGTTCTTGAGGCGCTATCAGGAACTCTATGAGCAGTGGATCGAGGAGACCAAACAATCCTATGAGTCAACCAGCCAAATCGTCAAAGCCACTGATTAAAGAGATCCTGGAAGAAGTGATCGATGAGATGGTCTCGAAGGGAATTTACTGGACCGAAGCGGCGAGTCAGTTTGAGAAGCTGTTTATTATTCGGGCCTTAAAGGAAACCAGGGGACAGGTTGGGAGTGCAGCTGAAATCATGGGAATTCACCGCAATACACTTTCTAAGAAAATTCGTGAACACGGAATCGATCGAAGTCGTCTTAAAGACTGATTCAGAGGGCTACTTTGCCTTCCCCACGTTCATCTCATGGATTAGAACTGGACCGAAAGGACCTTAGAAATTCCGGCTTCTTCCATAGTGATGCCGTAAAGTGCGTCAGCGGCCTCCATCGTCCGCTTATTATGAGTAATGATGATGAACTGAGTGAGGGCACTCATTTCCTGAATGAGAGAGGCAAACCTCCTGACGTTAGCATCATCAAGCGGCGCATCGACCTCATCGAGTACACAGAACTTGCTCGGTCGGTACTGGAAGAGAGCAACCAGAAGGGCAAAGACAGTCATAGCCTTCTCTCCGCCTGAGAGAAGCATTATGTTCTGGAGCTTCTTACCTGGCGGTTGGGCATAAACATCGATGCCACATTCAAGCACGTCTTCTTCATCCAGAAGCTCCATTCCGCATTCGCCACCTCCAAACAGCTTCTGGAAGATCTCTTTAAAATTCTGGTTGATAGCATCGAAGGCGGTTCGGAATCGCTCCCTGCTCCTTCTATTGATCTCTTGAATTGCTTTCGAGGTATCAGCGATCGACTGTTCGATATCGCGACGCTGCTTTAACAGGAACTCATGTCGCTCTTCATTTTCCTGATATTCCTGGAGGGCAGTCATATTGATCGGGCCGAACCGATCGAGCTGCTCTTTCAGTTGGTCGTGCCGCCGAAGAATCTCCTGCTGTTCAACATCCGTTAGCTCGACCGCCTCAATGGCTTCGCTAAGACGAATACGCAGCTGCTCCTGGCACTGGGCTTCGACATTCTGAAGTTGTGTCTCGTGACGGGCCTTTTCCACTTCTACTGAAGACCGTTGCTTCAGAAAACTGGAAATCTTCTCCCGCAGTTCCCGAATCTGAGACTCCATCTCCTGACAAAGCTTCCGAATTTGAATGAAGGCCTCGTTCCGCTCGCTCAGCGTGGAGTCAACTGTGTGAGATTCGCTCGTAAGCCGTATCCTGTCTTCCTTTAGCCTGGTTACCTCTTGGGATAATTGACGGAGTTGCGTTTCACTTTCCTGCTTTCGTCTCCGTGCGGTTTCGAGGCGTTCTTCCAATTGCCTGCGCTGGTCAGCGACGCGTTGGAGAGTCTTTTCCAGAGATGACTTTCTTTCTTCAATAACCCGTCGGTGAGAAGCGGCCGCATTCACTTCTTCCTGGAACCGGTTATATTCAACTCGCAGCTGCTGGAGGCTTTCCTGAGAAGCGGTAAGGCAACCCTCCACTTCGCAGCGCTCACCCTCAAGTTCCTGGTGGCGACCTCGAAGGAACCGGATTTTTTCTTTGTACTGTTCCTCCTCTTTCTGCAATGAATGCATCTCGTCGTCCACCACTTCGATGGCCCGATCCTGTCGATGAATCTCATGCTGTTGCTGCTCGAGCTGATGCTGATAGGAAATCAGCTCTTTCTCTACCCGGTACAGAGCGCTCTGGTTGTCTTGAAACTTCTCCTGCACCTCCTCCAATTCCTGTCTTTTCTCATCCAACCGGGTCTTGAGGTGCGTCTGCTTCTTCTGAATTGCCTTAATTTTCTGTTCCAGTTCTCGCTTCTGGCGTTTCAATCCAAGCAGTCCCAAAGCGGCGGATCCGGCTGCCGCTCCCGAGACTAACCCCCGTGGGGTAAGCGTTTCTCCTTCAAGAGTGATAAACGTACTATCGGGATAAGAATGAGCGAGCTGCAGAGCCCGATCCATATCGGATACCACGAGAGCGTTGGCATGGGAGGGGAGAACGCGGCAAAAAGCTTCCGACACTGCTTCGTCCATCTCGAGCAACTCGACCAGACGTCCGAATAGTCCCGCTTCCTTCTCACCCAGCAAGTCGCCTTTCTCAACTCCGTTCAGTTTCCCGAATCCATTCGAGGAACGCACGCTCAAGAAGGTACACTTGCCTGATTTCAGATTGCGTAGCTCGGAAAGTCCCTGCATCGCCTCATCGAGAGTATCGACCAGGATATATTCCAGCTCTTCATCCAGAAATTCTTCGACAAGGCGCTCGAACTGGGGGCTGGTTTCAATAAAGTCCGCAAGTGTTCCGGAAGTCCGCACGACTTCACTGTTAGTCAGGTGATTAAGGAGCTTCTGAACTCCCTCACTGTACTGAGATCGATTTAATTCAATCTCTCGTAGAGACTGAAGACGTTCGCGCAGGGCGATAAGCTGCTCTTGAAATTCTCCGTTTTCGGACTGGAGATTTTCGAGTTGTGTTTCCAGACTGGCCCGTTCTTTCGCAAGAGAATCCACGAGGGACTTCAGGCGATCTTCTTCCGCTTTTCGCTGTGCAATCCTTTTTTCCTTTTCCTGCAGCACCTGCCGTGCTTCGTCGAGACGAACTTGATAATCCGTCTTTTCTGTTTGCAGACGCTGCCTCCTGGAATAGAGACCCTCGAGCCTCTGTGCGGCTTGCTCCTGTTGGTTCTTTAGTGCAGCGGTTTCGGCTGAAAGTTTAAGCAGTCGCTCCCTCAAATTCTCCAGATCTTGTTCCGCCTGACCGGTGTAGGTGGCCAGCTCCGTTAACTTTGCTCGTTTTTCCTCCAGTTCCTTTCTAGTCTCGGCGTTTTCGACCTTTAGCCGGTCACTTTCTTCCTGAAACCGCTTTAGTTCGCTTTCTGTATCGCGGATAGACTTGAGAATCGAAGCCTGTTCCGTTGAGTTATTCTCAAGATAGTTGCTGAGAGAGGCGATCTGTTGCTCATGATAGCGGATGGAATTCTCCGCGCGATCCAGCTGCAAGCGTATATCTGACTGCTCTTGACGCAATCTTTCGAGTTCGGACTCAATTTTCTCTCGGTCTTCAACCGCCGCTCGGTAAGTTGTCTCTTTCGCTTGTAAGGCCGCTGCAACTTCTGTTTCACTGGCCCGCAGATTGGCGAGTTTTCTCTCGGTCTCTTCCAGCAGATGGGAATAGCGCTTGAAATCGAGGGAGAAACGAATCCGCTGAAGCTCCCGAAAATCCTGGCGAAGTTTCCGGTATCGACGTGCCTTAGCCGCCTGTCGTTTTAGCGACCTGAGCTGCCTCTCGACCTCTGAAATGATGTCATTTACTCGCAAGAGATTTTGCTGAGCCATCTCCAGTTTTAACTCGGCACTGCGTCGTTTACTCTTATAGCCGGTGATCTCTGCCGCCTCTTCGATGATCGCCCTTCTATCCAGGGGCTTGGCCGTCAAGAAAGAATCGATTTTGCCTTGAGCGATCAATGCATAAGTGGCGAATCCAAGTCCTGCCACCTCCATAAACTTTTGCACATCCATCAAGCGACAGCGCCGCTGATTGATGAAGTAGTGGCTTTCACCGGAACGGTAGTATTCACGACTAATCTCAACGATCTCGTCGAGAATTTCCTCTCCCTGCCACAAGAGCGCCTGATCACTGGAGCGCCGCAGTCGCAGCCGGACTTCCGCTTTGCCCAGTTGCTTGCGCTTCTCTGAGCCGTTGAAAATGACATCTTCCATCTTCTGGCCGCGCACATTGCGCGCCGTATGCGCACCCAGCACCCAGCCGATGGCATCTGACAGATTCGACTTGCCGCAGCCGTTGGGTCCCACAACTGCTGTGATCCGGTCCGTGAAATTGATGATGGTCTTATCCGCGAATGATTTAAAACCGATAAGTTCCAGCGAATCGATTCTTAGCATAAGCGACAATCCCGCTGACGGAGTCCGGCCAACGACTTCTTTCCTTCAATATGAGACACGTAGAAACACTCACTTAAACCTGATAGTGCCCGAAAATACCTGTTGCTGACCGGCGCCATCATGACATTCTCCACTGACAATAAGTAAAGAAGAAAAGTAAACCATCGCCGATCGATGCGCGTCTATAGAGTCAGGAGCCTCATGTTGCAGCCTGCGAAACTCCTTGGTCATTCTATCTGACAAAGGATGGGGGAGCGATTTCGAGGTCTCGCGCCGGTTGGCCCGAATCAGTGGAAGAGAGCCGTTGTCCGGACCCCGCAAGAGGTGACTGGCCACGGCTGCTAAATCTTGACGGCTAAAATTGCAAATCGGTATATTCTAAAGGCAAAGCCCGAAAAATCCTGGGTTAAAAGAGGTTTATTCCAAAATGATGTCTTCTTCTTTCCGAGTTGCCCTTCTAGTGCTGCTTTTCTGCCCTTCCCTCGCGGGGGCTCAGAGTGCAGACTTTCTTCCGTTGAATATGGTAAAAGCCGGCATGATCGGCGAGGGCAAGACTGTATTCCAGGGCACGCAAGTCGATACTTTCGATGTTGAGATCCTTGGTGTACTGGAGAATATCGGACCTAAGCGGAGCCTGATTCTGGCCAGACTGTCTGGAGATAAGCTGGAAAAGACCGGTGTTTTCGCCGGGATGTCGGGAAGCCCGGTCTATATCGATAACCGCCTGATTGGTGCAGTTGCCTATGCTTTCCCGTTTGCCAAGGAACCGATAGCCGGGATTACACCTATTGAGGAGATGGTGGATATTTTTAAAGAAGGAACTCCTCCATCCAATACGAGGCTGGCTAAAAGCTTGAATCTTCAACAGCTCTACCAAGTTTCATCATTTTC